>DASUGV010000212.1:0-7521 GCA_036273835.1 Rhodocyclaceae bacterium | reverse complement strand
CATCGCGGCGACCTCCAGATGCATGGGCCATGTAACATTACCCAGAACAGTGAAAGCATAGTCGACAGCATTGGGACTGACAAAAAAAGCAATATGATAATCAGCCAAACGACTGGCTAAATCGCGCAAATCCGTTGAATCATTCAATGGTGCGATGTCGATGACCGGAAACAGTAACACCTGCGCGCCTCGAGCCGTAAGCGCCTGTTTGAGCGCTTCGCTCTGACGGACAGGGCGTGTTATGACAATGGTATTGCCGGATAACGGATATGCCGCGTCAGTCCGATTCATGTCTAGCGCAATGCCGCCAATATCTCGCCAGCCCCTTCGGCGAGCAGATTTTGTGCCAAGGTCGCGCCCAGTTTCTGCGCTTCGTTCGTGGCCGCACGCCCTTCGACCCTCGCAATACGTTGCCCGTCCGGCGCGGCAACTAAGGCACGCATCCACAAACCGCCTTCTGCGGGTTCGCAGTAGGCACCAATCGGCACGTCACAACCACCCTGCAAAGCAAACGTCAGCGCGCGTTCGGCGGTAACGCACGCGGTCGTCAAGGGATCGACAAGCGGTGCGAGCCAGCTCGCGATTTCGGGACAATCGGCGCACGCTTCGATTCCCAATGCGCCTTGCCCGGCAGCGGGTAGAAATTCCTCGGCGGTTATGATGGAGCGGATCCGCGCAGATAATCCAAGGCGCATCAGCCCTGCCGCAGCAAGAATGATAGCGTCATACTGCCCTTCATCGAGTTTGCGCAGTCGAGTGTCGAGATTGCCGCGCAATGGCGACACCGCCAGATAGGGATGGCGAGCGTGAAGCTGCGCTTCGCGCCGTAGACTGGAAGTGCCGACTACTGCCCCAGGCGGCATATCGGAGAGGCTCTCGAATCGTCCAGAGACAAAGGCGTCGAAAGGCTTCTCGCGCGCCAGCATGGCGATCAGTGCGAATTGCGGCGACAACTCGGCGGGCACATCTTTCATCGAGTGCACGGCGATGTCGGCACGGCCATCTAGCAAGGCCTCTTCCAGCTCCTTGATGAACAAACCCTTGCCGCCGATCTCGGACAAAGTGCGATCGAGAATTTGATCGCCGCGTGTCGTCATGCCAAGCACTACAACGTTGCAGCCAGGCCACACTGCTTCGAGCCTTGTCTTGACGTATTCGGCCTGCCACAACGCTAGACGGCTTTCACGAGTTGCGATAACGATACGGGAAGGTGGCGTATGGGCGGTCATGACAGAATCTTGGCGGAAGTTCCGACTGCTGAGTGAAACGTTTGCAATTGCTAAAGTTGTGCGTCAAGCAGATGTTAACACGCGCAAATTGCGCCAAACCGATGCCGTGGACTGATATATTCGGTAGCTTGCGTGGACGCTAATCTAAACGGCGTCCTTCATGTCTTGCGGCGACAACGATGAACACAATCAACGATTTCAACAAAGATACTCCTCTGCGCGAAGACATCCGGCTACTCGGCCGCATTCTTGGCGACACCGTGCGCACCCAGGAGGGAGAAAAAGTATTTGCGCTCATCGAGCGCATCCGCCAAACCTCGATCCGCTTTCATCGCGATGAAGACATTTCCGCTCGAAAGGAATTGGAGGAAATGCTGGAAGCGCTGTCGCGCGAAGACACTATTCATGTCGTACGCGCATTCAGTTATTTCTCGCACTTGTCGAACATTGCCGAAGACCAACATCATATCCGCCGCTCCCGCGCCCACTTGTGCGCCGGCTCAAGCCCGCGCGAAGGCAGCATGGCGCGCGCGCTGGAACTGGCCGACCAGGCCAATGTATCGCCTGAAAAAATCGGCCAATTTTTCGAGAATGCGCTGGTGAGTCCGGTGCTGACTGCGCATCCGACGGAAGTGCAACGCAAGAGCATTCTGAATTGCCAGTTGCGCATCGCCAAATTATTGGATGCACGGGATCGCATGCAGCTCACGCCGGAAGAATTGTCGGATAGCGACGACGAACTACGCAGAGCCGTGGTAGTACTGTGGGAAACGCGCATGATCCGCCCGGTCAAACTATCGGTGATCGATGAAGTCGCCAATGGCTTGTCCTACTACAACTATTCGTTCCTGCAAGAGCTGCCACGTCTGTACGGGCACATCGAAGACACGCTCGCCGCCCGCGACGAGCGCTTTCATGACGTTGAACTCCCAAGCTTTCTGCGCATGGGTAGTTGGATCGGAGGCGACCGCGACGGCAATCCATTCGTCACGGCGCCGATATTGCAGCAGACGTTGAAGATGCAATCGGAAGTTGCGTTGCACTTCTATCTTGATGAACTGCACGTCTTGTCCTCGGGTTTATCGCTGTCCAGCATGCTGGTCGAGGTATCCGAAGAAATGCAGGCGCTCGCTGAACAATGGCCCGCGCGCAACGCACGCGCAGAGGATGAATCCTATCGCCGCGCGCTGAGCTACATCTATGCGCGCTTGCATGCCACCGCGCAGAATCTTGTCGGCAAATCGCTGGGGGAAGAGCCTGTTGGCAGTGCGGCGCCCTATGCCAATGTGCAGGAATTCAGTGACGATCTGGATGTCATACATCGCTCGCTAATCGCCCACACTTCCGCCACGCTGTCGCGTGGCCGCCTGCGTCGTTTGCGCCGTGCCGTGAAAGTATTCGGCTTTCACCTGGCGGCGATCGACGTGCGCCAGAATTCCGACGTACATGAGCGCACCGTCGCCGAACTGCTGTCGCTGGCACGGCCAGGCACGGATTATCTTAGCCTTGACGAGCAAGGCCGCATCGCCATTTTGCTCGACGAGCTCGCCACGCCGCGTCCGCTGGGGTCTTCCTATTTGAAGTATTCGGAGGATGCCGAAGGCGAACTGGCGATTTTCCGCGCGATCTCGGAAGCGCACCGCAAGTACGGATCCGCGTGCGTGCCCAATGCCATCATCTCGAAAACGGATGGTGTCTCGGACATGCTGGAACTAGCCGTGTTGCTTAAAGAAGTCGGACTGCTGCGTCCGCATGAGAATGCGCTTGATGTAAATATCATACCTTTATTCGAAACGATCGCCGACCTGCAAAATTCCGCTGGCATAATGGATCAATTGCTGTCCTTGCCGCTCTATCGCAATCTGCTGGCAAGCCGCGATCAATCGCAGGAATGCATGCTCGGCTACTCGGACAGCAACAAGGATGGCGGCTTCCTCACATCCGGCTGGGAATTATACAAAGCCGAGATTCAGCTGATCGAAATATTCCAAAAGCATAATGTGCGCATGCGCCTGTTTCATGGCCGTGGCGGCTCGGTCGGCCGCGGTGGCGGCCCAAGCTACCAGGCCATTCTCGCGCAGCCCGGCGGCGCGGTGCAGGCGCAAATACGCCTGACGGAACAGGGCGAAGTCATCGCGTCCAAATACTCGAATCCCGAAGTCGGTCGCCGCAACCTCGAAGTGCTCGCTGCCGCCACATTCGAAGCGACGTTGCTTGCCCATCCGGAAGCCGCATCGCGGCCCGAATATCTCACGGCAATGGATGAGCTTTCCGCTTACGCTTTCAAGGCTTACCGTGGACTCGTATATGACACCGAAGGTTTCGAGCGTTACTTCTGGGAATCGACTGTCATATCGGAAATCGCGCACTTGAACATCGGCTCACGTCCCGCGTCGCGCAAAAAGACGACCGCGATAGAAGATCTGCGCGCGATTCCGTGGGTGTTCTCGTGGGCGCAATGCCGCTTGATGCTGCCGGGCTGGTATGGCTTCGGTTCCGCCATCAATCAATATCTGGAGAAGCACGGTGCCAAAGGACTCGAACTGCTTCAGGCAATGCACAAGGAATGGTCTTTCTTCGCCACAGTTTTATCCAATATGGATATGGTGCTGGCTAAAAGCGATATCGCTATCGCCTCGCGCTACGCCGCGCTGGTTAAAGATGACGCATTGCGCGAAGCCATCTTCCCGCGCATCAAAGCAGAGTGGGAAGCCACCATCGAATCGCTGCTCGCCATCACCGGCCAGCAAGCCCTGCTCGACGAAAACCCCTTGCTCAAGCGCTCGATCCGCAACCGCTTCCCCTACCTCAACCCACTCAACCACGTGCAAGTAGAGTTGCTCAACCGCTTCCGCGACGGCAACACCGATGACCGCATTCGGAGAGGGATTCATTTGTCGATTAATGGGATTGCGGCTGGGCTACGGAATAGCGGTTGACGCCACATTGATTACGCATATAGAGAATCCGCAGATTCCCCATTTTTGTTTTGGCGGTTAGTTCTTGGTCTTACGCAATACGCATAACAAGACGCTTACCACATGCCTTGACATACTTACGCAATGTCGCCACCGACGGGGAATGCTTTCCTGTTGCCAAAGACCGCTCCAAACGCGCCACAGCAGGGGCCTGCGTGCCCATGCGCTCGGCCACCTCGGCTTGAGTAAGACCGGCCGTCTGCCTTGCCTTGAGCAGTGCATCGAGCAAAGCCGACTCTTCGCGCTCAAGTCGCTCCACCTCCGCACGAACACCGGGACGGCGCATGAGTTTCTTGACAAGCTGATCATGAGTTTGCATGTTTGATCTCCTTCATTCTTGATTCGGCGACCGCCCGTTCGCGCAGTGGCGTTTTGTCGGACTTCTTGATGAAGCTGTGCAATATGACAATGCGTTTGCCGACAAGGGTACAGAAAAATACGCGGGCAATGCCTTCCGCACCTTTCAACCTCAATTCAAAAAGACCTTCGCCAAAAGCTTTGGTATGGGGCTCACCCAGATTAGGTCCAAGCGCAACCATTCTGCGTGTGAGCATCACATACCGCGCAGCGAGCGTATCGGGAAGCGCCAGAATCTCTTCCTGCACCGCCTCGCTGTAATAGACGATTGAATAGTCCACGCCGCGATCATAACAAAAATGTTACTATGGTGCAATGCGAGCGGGAATAAGGGATGCTAGGCTAGGCACCACCCAGACGCATGTTGACCAATGATTCGGGATTTCGCTGCGCTACATCCGGGCTACTCGCTGATAAATAACCAAGTGCCACAATGGCCGTGGGGAGCGTTACGCAAAAGCCGTTTGACCTTCAAGAGGCGCCTACCTGGCTTTGGCCATTGCCCGCAGCCTAAAGTAATTGAGCAATAGATATGGAAGGCAGGCCGCAAACAGAAATCCAAGAACAAGCGCAAACATCATGAAAGCACCAAGCTCCGCTGGGACTAACTGACGAAAGAAAAGCACCATCATGCAAATACCCCACGCCAGCCACAAATTGGAGAAGAGGTAGGTGGACAGAACCTGCATTTTGTTCAGTGGCAGTTCTTCAAGGACGTAGTAACCTTTTTTGTCATAGAAGTAGGTGCCACCATCCCCTTTAAGGTTTCTTACTACTCGAAGAGACTTGATTGGAAATATTGGGTAATTGACAAAAATAAACCACTCGGTTGTGCAATAGCTTCCATCAGGTCGCCAATTTCGCACACCGTAGAAGGTGGACCCAATTCCATTAAATGATGATGGCATTTTTTGGTTCGCCTAGTGTATGTTGTCGCTCAAAATACCGCAGAAAGCGTAGCGAGCGGTTCAAGGTTGAAACGAGAAGCGCAGACGTATGTCTTATACGTCGAGCATCGCAGTTTCAAGATTGATCCGCGCAGTAGCTTTATGCGGTATTTTTTAGCCGCCGAGTTCGGAACGGACGTGTGCCCATTGCCGGCGGCTGACAGGCAATGCCTCCGGCACGTGACTCAGCCGCACCGACCAATGCCCTTCGCCGCCTTCTTCGCCCACCGAACGTTCGAACCCGATCACAGCGCTGCGCGCAACTAGGCAATTGCGATGAATGCGTACGAAGCGGTCAGGAAATTCCTGTTCGAGTTGAACCAGCGATTCTTCAAGCAGGAATTCTCGTTCGCCGGTACGCGCGGTGACATATTTGAGTTCGGCTTTGAGATAGACGACGTCATTGATCGGGATGAGGTGAATCTTGCCGCGCTCGCTGCATGTGAGGTGGCGGCGCGGCTCGGCGAACGGATCGATCTGTTCGCGGCTGACGGGCGCGACGCGGCGCACCTTGTCCAGCGCGGCGGCGAGCCGGTCGGCACGTACCGGCTTGAGCAGATAATCGATGGCGTTCACTTCGAAAGCCTGCACAGCGTATTCGTCGAAAGCGGTGACGAAAATAATATGCGGACGCGGTTCCAGTCGCGAAGCGTGCTGCGCGAATTCGATGCCGTCCATGGCCGGCATGCGAATATCGACCAGCAGCACATCGGCTTTCGTTTGTTCCAGTAGCCGCAAAGCTTCTACACCGTTGCCCGCCATACCTACCAAGCGCGCAGGCTGTTCGGTCGCGATATCGCTCAGCAAGTCGCGAAGGCGCTCGCGCGCGGGCGCTTCGTCATCGACAATCAGCACATTCAGTGATACCTGTTCCATCACTTCCCCTCCTGCCTCAATGGCATTCGAATACGCACCTTGAATTGACCATCGCGTTCCTCGGTCGTCAAGACGGCTTCCATGTCAAAAAACAACTCCAAGCGTTCGCGAATATTATTCAACGCCATGCGATTGCCGCTAATCCGGCGCTGATTGGACTGCGCCGGATTGGTCATGACCATCTCCAGCGCGTTCCCCTTTCGCACGATACGCACCAGGATGATACCGGGCTCGGCGCTGGGTTCGATGCCATGATAAACGGCATTCTCCAGCAAAGGCTGCAACATGAGTGGCGGTACCTTCGCATTGAGCGGCGCGTGCTTCAGTTCCCACTTTACTTGCAACCGGTCGCCAAGTCGCAAGCGCTCCAGCTCGAGATAGCGATTGCAGAGTTCGATCTCGTCGCACAGCGTCACCAGATTCCGATTTTCCTTCATCAACTCGCGGAACAGTTCTGCCAGCGATTCGAGCGCTTGTTCTGCGCGCTTGGGATTGGAACGAATGACGCCAAGCACGCCATTCAAGCTATTGAAGAAGAAATGTGGCCGGATACGGGCGGTCAGCGCGATGATGCGCGCTTCGCCCAGCGCAGGAATTTGTTCGATTTGGCGCCAACGAAAATAAGCTACAACCGCCAACGCCGCGCCCACCGCCCATAGCAGATGCCGCAGATGGGAACTTGAATCGCCCGGCGATAAACCGACGGATTGTGTCAGCGAGGCCAGCAGCACCGCCATGCAGCACGTGATGACGGTCAATTCGCGCCACGTCAGGCGGGACAGCCAGGGGCCCAATCCATACATGATGAGCGAGGCAAACAACAGCGGCAATTCCGCCCGCCCTGCTTGCAGCAGAAAGTCTCGGCCAAGCGAAGAGAAATCCTGCATGCGTACCAGTACCGTCAGCAACAATAATAGATTCACCGCCACCACGATGCGCAGGATCGAGCCGACATTGCGAAAGTCGGGCAACGAACAACGCATCCCTTCGCCGGGCCGGGAGGGTGTTTGCTTTATACTGGTCGTTTGGCTCTTATCCTGTTCGGTGACAAGAGTGTTATTCGATAGTCGCTCCACCGTTTTACTCCGCTTTGCTCACTGGCTAACCCCGGATGTATCTGAGGTAAGCTGCAAT
>DASUGV010000211.1:0-4753 GCA_036273835.1 Rhodocyclaceae bacterium | reverse complement strand
GTACTGCAAAGGCAACGCTTGCAGCGGAGAGCCCTCGCCTCGCAAATAGGCGTCATACATGATGCTGACTTCCCGAATCAACACGCCAGCCGACCAGCCATCGGCAGCAATGTGATGCAGGATGAATAACAACATCTGTTCAGTCTCGTCGATCTTGACGAGCATCGCGCGAATGGGCATGTCGTTGGCAAGATCGAACGAGCGCTCCGATTCTTGCGAAACGATGCGGTCTGCTTCCGCACGCGCCTGCAACGGCGATGAGCGTGACAGATCGATGACCGGTATCGACAACTTGCAATCACTCGCGATGATCTGCACTGGCATACCGTCAACCGATTGAATACGTGTACGCAAGGTTTCGTGCCGACGAACGACTTCGTTCAATACGCGTTCGAGGACAGGAAGATTCAACGCACCACGCAAGCGCAATGCCACCGGAATATTGTAAAAAGCGCTCTCCGGTTCCAACTGCGAAAGAAACCACAGACGTTGCTGAGCGAAGGACAAGGGAGGCGGAGTGTCTCGAGATACCGGATGGATGACATTGGGCGCAAGCGGACGATTCGCCGCTTTTTGTTTGAGCCGCAACATCAGTAGCGCCTGCTGCTGAGGGGTAAGTTCCTTGATGCGATCAATTACCGTTTCTCGCTCGGCATGCCTGTCGTTCGAGTGATCAGGCGATTGCGCTTTCCCCGGCATTGCAGCGCTCGTGCCATCACGCAATCCGTCCAAGAATGATGCCAATGGAGAACCATCCAGGCCGGCGATGTACGCATGCGCGTATGCTCTCGACATATCGGAGCGCGTCTTATAGGCATCGCGGTCTGACAGTAGCGCACGCAACGCCGTCTCCCACGGCGCCAGATCCTGCTCGGGAACGACCGGTATGGGTAAAAGATTGTCATCGAGCTGCTCGGTAAAGCGTTCGATCACCCGCACAGGCAATACGCTATCGGCGGCTTCGGTGTTGCCTCCCGCACTGCTCGCCAGCACCGGTATGCCGCGCAACATGGCCTCGACGATCGTTCGCGATTTGGCTTCCGCCCATAAGGACGGAACGAGCACTATTCGTGATCGCGCGTAGATACGGTCAACGTCGCTTTCGGCTTCGAGCACTGCGACATTGGGCATGACATCAAGGGCTTGCCGGTCGGCAGCGGTGGTCCCCCAGGTAGGCACCGCCGCAAAAGCGACATCGGGAAACGTTTTGGCAAGGCCAAGAAAAATGGAAATGCCTTTCGCAGCGCAGGGATTCATCATCGTGACGAACCCTTCGTCAAAATGACCAAACGCGGGAAAAGGACCTGGGCCGAAGAGAGAGATAGGCAGCGCCGTCGCGTTCAAGCCGCTCCATTGCTTGATATACCTGGCGACAAATTCGCTGACCGTCACAATGGCGGCAACCTTCTCGAGCAGTCGGGTACGCGTCTCGCTGGGGAAATAAGCTTGCGGGCCGAATGGCAGAAATGACGTCGTTCGCGCCATGTAAATGACTTTGTCATGAGCCTTGAGCGCGGCGTCAAGGAGATTCTGCGAGGGATCTTCCGTCGAAACGATCGTGAAGTCAGGACGGAAATTTTCGATCGTCTGCGTCAAGCAGCGCCGCACATGCTGGCCGTTCCTCACTGCATGGACGATGACGCCGTTCAGACAGAATTCATAAATGTCGGGACACGCTTCGACCCGCACACCGGCCTCTGTCAATTCGGCAATGAATTGCTCTTCGGTGAACAAGGCAGGCACGCCGAGCATCGGCGCGACAACCCGGATTTCATGCCCCAGTTGGACGAGCGATTCGAATAACAGCCTATTGGAATTATTGGCACCACCATGCGCCGGGAAGTACGGCAAACTCATGGTGAGCAACAGTTTCATCTCGCGCATGTCTCTTTCCGGAGCGTTCAGTCATCCAGCCGAGTTCGCGGACGATCGGGCGACGCTCAATCGATTTATTATCAATGCCCAGACAACTTCGTTTGCTACAAGCTACAATTCATACGGCATATCCATATATCATATTTGCACATCCAACTCGTCGGCAAAAAATCTCTGCGCAATGAAACAACGCAAACTTCGCCGAGCGTATGCCGTCTGGTGATTCTATCGACGCTCTCAAACACCCAAGAGTAGGAGACTGCTAAGTTGCCTGACGTCGACGGCGAGTTGTCTGACGGATGTTAGCGGCTGTATGAGACGCGGACATTAGGGTTTGCCCGCAGCGACTTATTGGAATTATTCAGAAGCGCGGCAGCCGGTTTCAATACGAGACGGTAACGGCTGGGTCCAGGCAGAAAAGACGTTGCTTCGCCATGTACCCAGGCTTGATGTCCCGCGAGAAAAAAGGGGGATAACGGATTTCCGCTTTGCCCACCCGGCATGTGGAAAAATCCTGACTCTTCATGACCCGGAGCAACCACCATTCGCTCCGAGGCGCCAAACATCGGGCCCTCTATCAATGGCATATTCACCGTATCGCCCGGCAGCGGATCCGGCGGCGCAGTAAGCCATCGATCCAAAACCGGAATCGCCGCGGCCAAGGGATGAGCGATCGCTACGCGATTGGCATCTCCCCACCGCACTTCGTTCAGGGACCGCCCTGTCTCTTTTACCTTGCGCAGCGTTTCATCCACCCTGTCGAGCATGAAGCTGCGCCAATCATGAAACTGCGCGGGAATCCAGGCATGTTGTTGTGCCAAGGTCTCCATGACCGCACCGGCGCGTGAGCTAGCGTTGTGATAGCCCAAGCCGCGAAAGCTGCGGCGCAGCTCCGTGTCCAGTTGCCCATCCAGTTGACCGAACCACGACTGATAGAGCGACTCGTAAAAATCGCGTACGAGAAGATAGCCTGCGGAATCGATATCCGCTTTGCCATTCCAATGCTCGACGAGTTGCTTCAGTTCAGCGCGGTCCGGCTGGCCGATGAGCGCTTGCGCATCCAACGAATCAAGCATCAGATGACGCCAGAATTCTATCCATAGTGCCCTGTCGTCGAGCTGAATGGCCAACATGCTTTTCTCATCGAAACGTTCGTGCGCGAACAGGTCATCTCGAATCTGGGTAGCCCGTGCGCCGAGGTTTGCAAATGCATCACCCATTTTTGCCTGCTCCGGCCCATCCAATTGCCGATTGTTGGCGGTCCACAACCGGCCCTGCGGCGGATCGATGATTGCGGGGTATTCTTCCGGTTTCAAATAGCCTTGCCACGGCCGGTAATCGGCTGCGGGAATCGGAAAACCCTTATTGGCAATTACACGCCGGGGTATGGGTCCCGCCATCGTCCAGCCGATGTGCCCGGCGCTATCGCCAACTATCAGGTTCTGATTCGGCATACCGCTGGACTGCCCAACCTTTAACGCGGCGGCGACATTGTCCGCGCCTTCCATATATACCAAAGTCATATCCGCCCCGTGTGGATCATGCGCCACCCAGCGTATCGCGTAGCTTCTCCTGCCGATGCTCAGTATCGGTCCCCAGCGCGTTTCGAGCACGGGATCGTCCACTGGGTCTCGTCCTTTCACTGCGATGCGCTCGTGGTAGCGCGCCGCCTTTTCCCACTCGCCGCCGGGCACGCGATAGCGCGTACTGTCGGCCGGATCGCGCTGTAGCTCGATCAGATCCATGCCAGTGTCATCATGGCTGGTAAATCCCCACGCGACGCGGCCGTTGCTGCCCGCGACGACGATGGGACCGCCAGGCAGGCTGACGCCGGTTATGCAGCGCGTCTGTCCATGCGGATCGGGATAGACGATGGACAAGCGATACCAAGTGTTGGGTAGACGCAGGCTGAGATGCATGTCGTTGGCAACCAGCGCCGCGCCGCGCGTGCTGTGAGTACCATCCACCGCCCAGTTATTGCTTCCGGGGACAGCCGACGAACCCAAGCTAGCGTGCTCGCCGATTGGTGCCGGGCCCAGCCAGTTCGGCCTGATCGCGGGTAGCGGAGCCGGCGTTACCGGTCGGGGATTCGCGTCGCGATTAAGGGGCGCATCCCAATGGCTTTCATTCGGCAACAAGAAGGCCAGCATATCCGGCGGTTGCGATTCCCGTAGCACGCTGCGCGCCAAGGTGTCGGCAATGACTCCTTGTTGCAATTGCAGATACATGGCATCCACCACCAACAGCGAATCTTCCGGACGCCAGAGAATCGGTTTCGCGTTCAATAGCCAGTATTCGAAAGGTCTGCCGGACAGCGAGGCCAAACCGGCATTTACGCCGTTGGCATAATGCTCGAGAAGCTGGCGCTGATCGGCCGGCAAAGCGGCAAATGCCGCATGCGCGCGCGTCCGGAAACGATGCAGGCGATTATGCTGATCGACGTCCAACGCATCGGCGCCGAGCAATTCGGCAAGCTCGCCCGCCGCCGTGCGCCGCAGCAGGTCCATTTGAAAGAAACGATCCTGAGCATGCACGAAGCCCGTTGCATAAGCTACGTCTTCACGGCTATCGCCGGTAATCGTCGGTACGCCCAAGGCGTCGCGATCGATCGCAACTGTCGCAGCGAGTCCAGCCACGTCCACCTCTCCCCGCAATTGCGGCAAGCTGGAGCGCAGTACCAGCCATATGGCCGCTACACCGATCAGAATTGCGATGGTGCCGACGAGTATCCAACGGCGTGTATGCATGCTCGCTTCAAACTCCTTTCGACGTAGATGACATCTGCCTACGAATGATCGCTACGCCGATTGCGGAAACGGCCCCGCCGTAATGAAATTCATTTGTCATGAACGGAGAGGCAGCATCTTGAGGATGCTCT
>DASUGV010000210.1:0-7477 GCA_036273835.1 Rhodocyclaceae bacterium | reverse complement strand
GGTATTCACGCTGCCAAACGCGTTAAAGCCCAGCCCGGCGTTCGCGAATGCGGTCGTAAATGTCGGCGCACAAAATCACCACTGCGAGCAGACCGGCCGCCATCGAGCTGATACCCAGCCCTGCCACACACCCGACGATGGCAATCACGAACAGCGCAGCAACGCTCCACTCAGAACTGACGTGATCGCGTCTCAGAATTTCGCGCAACTGCGCTTTGGCCTTTGGCGAGCCCCGCGCTTGAATCTTGTCCAGGTACTGCGCATAACTCATCTTGTAGTTGTGGATCATTTCCGGTTCCTCCAGAAAGAAGTCGCACCTCGACTACATTTTCATAATAGATCTCGACATTCATCGGAAACAGCCAGGGAACAGTTTGTTACAAGAAATACACAGACGCGTTGATCGCGCAATCTCCATTTTTTACCCCGTCGGTCGTGTCAAACTCTGTTTTTGTTTTTGGACTACGAGATCAACGCGAGATGAGTACTGAACTGACACTGCGTATCGAAGGCATGACCTGTGCGTCCTGCGTCGGCCGCGTGGAAAAAGCGCTGACTGGCGTACCGGGCGTGGAGAACGTGGCAGTCAATCTCGCCAGCGAATCGGCTCGAGTGAGTTGGCGCGACGGCGCGCCCGATGTTACGGGACTGATTGCCGCCGTCAGCAAGGCTGGCTACGGCGCAATGTACGATCCGCCGGATAGTGTGTCGCCGGCCAGCGATAGTATCGAGCAAGCGATTCGGCGCGAGGCGCGCGGCGTATTCGTCGGCGCGGTGCTGACGCTACCTTTACTGGTGCCGATGCTGGCCGAACTGACCGGTGCGCATTGGATGCTGCCGTCATGGTTGCAATGTCTGCTCGCAACGCCCGTTCAATTCTGGCTCGGCGCACGCTTCTATCGCGCTGGCTGGAAAGCCTTGCTGGCACGCACGGGCAACATGGATCTGCTTGTCGCTTTGGGTACGTCGGCAGCCTATGGTTTGTCGATTTATCAATGGCTGGTGCGCGGCGATCCGGCGCACTTGTACTTTGAAGCTTCCGCACTAGTGATCGTGCTGGTGCGCCTGGGCAAATGGCTGGAACATCGCGCGAAGCGCCAAACCACTGAAGCCATTCGCGCATTGCAATCCTTGCGTCCGCTCGTTGCGCGCGTGCGCCGCGATGGCGAAGGCGATGTCGAGGTGCCGCTCGCACAGGTCGCCGTGAATGACATTGTCGTGATACCAGCCGGCGAGCGAATTCCAGTCGATGGCATTGTCATAGAAGGAAATTCCAGCGTCGATGAAGCGTTGCTCACAGGCGAGAGCCTGCCTGTCGCCAAGGGGCCGCAAGACAAAGTAACCGGCGGCGCGATCAACGGCGAAGGCTTGCTCGTCGCGCAGGTGACGGCGGTCGGCACCGAGACGGTATTGGCCCGCATCATTCGCCTCGTCGAAGACGCGCAGGCCGCCAAGGCACCTGTGCAACGTTTGGTCGATCAGGTCGCTGCCGTGTTCGTGCCTGTCGTACTCGTTATCGCCTTGTTCACTTTACTTGGCTGGGGCTTTATGACAAACGACTGGTCAGTCGGCATCATCAACGCCGTGGCCGTGCTGGTCATTGCTTGTCCGTGTGCCCTCGGCCTGGCGACGCCCGCCGCCATCATGGCCGGCATCGGAGCGGGCGCCAAGCAGGGCATATTGATCAAGGACGCCCAAGCGCTCGAAATCGCGCGCAAGGTCGGCATGGTGGTATTCGACAAGACAGGTACGCTTACTCAAGGACAAGCAAATGTAATAGGCCACCAGGCCGTGTCGCCCGATGTGCCGCTGCTGGCATGGGCCGCGGCGATTCAGAGCGGATCGACGCATCCGCTCGCGAAAGCCGTGACGCAAGCGGCCACGGGAATGACCTTGCCTGCTGCGACTTCCATCGAAGCCCTGCCTGGGCGCGGCATGCGCGCAATCGTCGAGGGCAGGGTACTCGAACTCGGCAATCGCCGTTTGATGGATGAGTCGGGTGCGGACTGCGCACCCTTCGCGGCGCAGGCCGCGCAATGGCAATCCAGCGGTCATACGCTATCGTGGCTTGCGGACGTTACCGGCGCATCCCGGCGCGTGCTCGGCCTGCTCGCGTTTGGCGATCCGCTCAAACCTTCAGCACGTGCAGCTATTCAGCGCCTTCATGCACTAGGCATACAATGCGCGCTCGTCACCGGCGACAACCGCAGCGCCGCGCAAGCCGTGGCGGATGCCATAGGCATCGATCAAGTCGAAGCCGAAGTGCTGCCCGCCGACAAAGCGGGCGTGATCGCCAAATTCAAAACACAGGGACACACCGTAGCGATGGTCGGCGACGGCATCAACGACGCACCCGCGCTCGCCGCCGCAGACGTCGGCATCGCGATGGGAACCGGTACCGACGTCGCCATGCATGCCGCTGGCATTACGCTCATGCGCGGCGACCCGCAACTCGCCGCCGCCGCCATCGATCTATCGCGCCGTACGGTCGCCAAGATCAAGCAGAACCTGTTCTGGGCTTTTATCTACAACGTGGTGGGCATTCCGCTCGCCGCAATGGGCTTGCTGAGTCCGGTCGTCGCGGGTGCGGCAATGGCATTGTCATCGGTGTCGGTGATCAGCAATGCGCTTCTTCTTAGACGCTGGATGCCGAGATAGCGACAAGGCTACATAAACCACGAGACTCCAAGCATCGCGCTGGAGCGAATCCAGCGGCCGTATTCGGTGTCGTGTTGTCCGTGTCGCAGCATGAGGTTGCCCCATAGTTGCAGCGTATCGCCGAGGTCGCGTTTGATCATCACGAAGGCTTCGCCGCTGCGATCATCCAGATTGCGTTTGTAGCGTAGTGTCCAACCGATCTTTGCGTCGCTGCCGTTCATGAGTTGCAGCCCGGCGTAGTGACGACGTAGCGGTGTGGTGGGTTGTATCAGGCTTGCGAGTTGCGCATCGGCGAGGCCGGGTGCTTGTGTCGACAGCGCGTCGACGGCTTGGCTAAGTATGCTGGCTTCATTGTGGGTGAGTCCGTTGCCGTTGCGCCACCACTCGGCGTTGAGTGTCCAGTTGTTTTCGAAGGTCCACGCAGCACCGGCGACGGTGTTAAGTTCGTAGGGTGAAGAGGTGTTAGCGATTTGCCAACCCGTGGTGCCCATTGCAGCGTAGGGCTGCGCGTGCGAAGCGGGGCGTTGCCATGCTGATTCACCGTATATGATCAATGCATCGCTGGCGGTCCATTGCGCCCAGCCTTGCCAGCCAGCGCTCTTGCCCGGCTCCGCGCTGAGCAGTGCGGCTGCGCTGGCCTCGTTGCCGGTCCAATCGAGCTTCATCGCATCGCGTCGCTGTACGCCACTGGGGGTGTGACCACGGTCGAGTTGGCTGACCAACGATAAGGCCCATGCTTCGTGCCACTGCCAGCGTGCGCGCAGAAAGTCATGTCCAGCTATCTCGCGTTTGGCGTTGTCTTTATTGTTCTCGCTGAAGAATGGATTGGATGGATTCCAGAATGCTGCGGGTCCCCACAGTAGTGCTTCACGCCCGAGCTGCAGACTAGTCCCTTCGATGGGACGCCAGCGCAGCCAGCCTTCGTTGATCCATGCGTCGCTGTGGCGCGCATCGGGTTCTGTGCGTGCCGCCACACGCGGACGCAATACCGCTGTCATGGCATCTTGCTCGATGTTGATGTCCGGACGCAGTTCCAGATTGAGGCTGTGATCGGGCACGTGTGCGATGCGATTGAACGCGCTGTCAGACCATGTACTCGTTGTGTTGTCGTAGAAAAGTAGTTCGGCGCGGCTTGACACAGCTGGCGTCTGCGCAAAAGCGCTTGCGCAAATCAGCATGGAGAACGCAATCGCAACTCTCATGAATTGAGTTCGAACAGCGAGGGGTCGGGCTTCTTCACGCGAACCTCGCGATAATCCAGCGTCGTCACGTTGCTGGTATTGAGTGCATCGGTGATGACCATGCGGCTCACGAAAGGAATGTGCTGTCCTTCGTACGTAATGTCGTTGCCATATTCAAAAGTGGCGCTTTTGAAGAGCTTGCCGGAGACGGTGTAGAACTCGGCCTTGACGCCTACTTTGCGCTTCTCCGATACCCAGTAGCGGATGCGATCGTAGGTGACGTTCTTCTCCTTCGCGGTGAGCTCGAAGAGTACGCAGGATTCATTGCCGATCTGTTCCGTACCGACCGCTTTCGCGTTGTAATCGGCCGTGTAGTGCGTCGCGGCGATGTCGCCGTTGGCGGCCTGGCCAATCAGGCGTTGACGTGGGCTGATCGGTACGGGCTTCTGCAGACCGGGGCGGGAGAACCACATGTTGCGCCCGACCATGAGCACACGCTGGCCCTTGATCTTCTCCGGTGAGGTGTAGTCGACGCGCGTGTTGCTGATGTTGTCGTGCGTGACGGCGATAGCGTTCATGACTTGGCGCGTGTCGCCGTCGCTGTCATGCGAATTGATTTCGATGATCCAGGCGATGCCGGGAAGATCGCCGCCACGTGCGCGGTCGGCCAATTGCAGAAGTGCTTCGGGTTCTGCAGCGCTGGTGACAAGTGGGAACAACACAAGTAGCGAAGCAAGTAGCAGAGAAAGTAGCAAAGTGAGTAGCAAGGTAAATAAGGAGGCAACAGCATTTTTCATGACGAAATCCTATTCATTTGTTTTACTCACACATGTCCCAGCGCATCGACGATCTCGATATGCGCAGCGCGGCGCGCCGGCCAGCAGGCGGCAATCATCGATACGATACTGAGCAATAGCAGCGTGCCGATCAGCGTGGCTGGCAGCACCGCTACGGATAGCAGTACCGGGTTGCTTGATGACGGCGGCGTATAGGTGATGTGTGCGAAGTTGACGCCGTTGCCTATCACCACGGTGGCGAGCACACCAAGCAGGCAGCCCATTGCGCCGAGGGCTGCGCCTTCGGCGGCGAAGATGCTCACGATGCCGCGCCGTCGCATACCGAGCGCGCGCAGCGTGCCGATCTCGCGCACACGTTCCATGACGCTCATCGACAATGTGTTCACGATGCTCATGAGTACGACGATGAAGACGATTGAGAAGAGGAACAGGAAGATCAGGTCGAACATGCTCTTAACTTGCCGATAGAAATTCGATAGGTCGGTCCAGGTGCGGATGTCGACGTCGAAACCCGCGGCTGCGAGTTTCGGTGCCAGCGCTGCGCGTGCAGCGTTGGCATCCGTCGCATCGTCGAAGAGTACAACCACACGGCTCGCGCCTTCGGTGTCGAGCAGGCGTTGCACGTAGGCCAGCGGCAGGCGTAGCGATTTGTCATTGGTTGCAGCCGTGCCGGTGTTCCATGCGCTCAGCATTTCCAAATCGAGTGCATTGGTCTGGCCCGCGAGCGTGCTCGTAAAGGTCACCAGATTGCTGCCGGGCGTTGCGCCGAGAATGTCGGCCAGCCCTTGACTGAGCAGACCGGCATCGGGCTTGTCGGCGCTCAGGTGTGCTGTCACACGCGGACGGATGCGGTTGGCGGCATCGGGACTTTCACCTTCGGCGATGAAGATGGTTGATAGCTTGCCGTTGGAGACGAGGCCCGACGCGGACAGACGCGGTGAGATCACTTGGACACCATGCTGTTGGCGCAGCAAGGTATCGAGACGCTTGAGTTCGTCCGGGCTGAATACGTAGCGCTCGGGCTTGAGACTGCCCCGTTCGAAGAAGCCGCGTTTGGCGACGGTGAGGTGACCCAGACCCTCGCCGTGAATCGCGGAGGTGCGCAAGCCAAAATATACATTGTGAATATAGCCGGCGAAGAGATTGATCGCCGCGAAGCCGACAGCAATCGCGAGCAAGGTAGCGAGACTGCGGCGGCGGTTCTTCCACAGATTACGCAGCGCGAGTGTGATGGCGATCATTGCAGCACTCCTTCGGCAACGGTTTCGATCTGTCCATCGGCGAGACGGATCAAGCGGTCGACTTCATCGATGAGACGCGGGTCGTGCGTCGAAAAGAGGAAGGTCACTTTCAGACGGTGGTTGAGGTCGCGCATCAGCGCGATGATCTGGTGACCGGTTTTCGCATCGAGATTGGCCGTCGGTTCATCGGCGATCACGATCAGCGGATCGGTGACCAAGGCGCGCGCCACGGCGACACGCTGACGTTGTCCGCCGGAGAGTTGATCGGGGCGGTGATGGGCAAAATCGCTGAGGCTTACTTCTGCAAGACGACGTGTCGCGGCAGCATGTGCTGTTTTGCGCGCGACGCCGCGAATGGTCAGCGGTAGCATTACGTTTTCGAGCGCCGACAACACCGGGATGAGATTGAAGCCCTGGAACACGAAACCGATGGCGTGATTGCGCAGTTCGGCGCGCTGGTCATCGTCGAGGCCTGCCGTGTCGTGATCATCCAACCACACGCTGCCTGCGCTGGGCATATCGACGAGGCCGATCAGATTGAGCAGCGAACTCTTGCCGCTGCCCGAGGGACCCCACAACGCGGCGAACTCGCCCCGTTCGATATTGAGATTTACTCCACGCAAAGCAGGTACTTCGATATTGCCGAGGCGATAGTTTTTGCTGACGGCCTGTAACGAGATCAAGGACATTGCGCCTCCCAATGAGTGAATGACGTTCGCAGCTTGCGGATGGCAGCGGGTGAGAGGGAGCGCTTTGCGACGGCATGACAGCGGCGAGGCATGAAACGCACAGGAGCCGGACGAGTTACATAGAGTGACACGCACACGCGGCACATACACGCACACACATGGCACACACAGCAACATGCAAGCACGCAGGCCATTCATGCGTTAGCGTTGCATTTCATTCCACAAGAATGTCGATCCATCGCACGACGCTCGGCACGATAAGTTTAGACAGGCACGCTGCAAAGCACTTTGTTCGATAACAAGGAGTCTCGACATGATTCAATTTCTGCAGCACGTGCCGCTGTGGGTCTACGGCGTCTTCTTATTCTTGGTCGCTGCCGGTGTTTCTCAACTACGCGACCGCAGCGTCTCCGCACGCCGCGCCGTGCTGATGCCCTTGGCCATGATGTTGTGGTCGGCTTCGAAACTCGTTACCTCACCGCAAACGGCAAGCACGGCAGGATTGGCTTGGGGCCTCGCACTGGGCTTCAGCTTATTGATCTGTCTGTTGGCAGGATATCCTCGCGGCATAGCCATGGAAGCCTCCGGCCGCAGCTTACGCATGTCCGGCAGTGCCTTGCCCTTGGTGCTGATGATGCTGGTATTCGTCGTGCGCTTCGTTGCTACGGCATTGGCCATACGTCAGCCGCAACTCGCCGCTTCCGCACCGTTCGCGAGTGGCTTCGGGCTTGTCTATGGATTGATCAGCGGCATATTCTTCGCTCGCGCCATCGGCGTGCTGCGTGTAGTCTGGCGCGAGCGCCGCACGGCCTCACTGTCGTCACAACAAGCCTGAGCCCGCAATGTTGAATACGAATTCCAAAACCAAAAAGTGCAGCCTGTTCCCGTCGCCTCGTCGTCTGCTGTCGGTC
>DASUGV010000209.1:0-3820 GCA_036273835.1 Rhodocyclaceae bacterium | reverse complement strand
AAGCCAGCCGACGTCGCCCGGTGGTTAAACGAAGCCGCCGCGCGCGATCAAGAACAGCTTGTGCGTCGCGCTGGCGTATTTGGTGCGTTTGGGGCGAACGCTTCGCCTCTTGTACATGACCAGCGCATAAGCACGCACGTTTTGCGCTTTAGCGAACCGTTCGAGTGGGTGGATTTTTCCGAAGCGTTAGACTTATTGCAATCGGCCGTCGGCAAACAACTTCTGCGCATCAAGGGTCTCGTTGCGGTGAAGGGCGAAAATGCGCCACGCGTCATCCACGCTGTGCAACATGAACGCTATCCGGCAACGAGTCTTTCCGCGTGGCCGGATGAAGATCATGACTCCCGGCTGGTTTTTATCGTGCGTGACTTGCCGCGCTCTATTCCGGAACACGCGTTTGCGACAATATGCAACTTACATACTGTGTCGCCCAAGAAGCGCTGCGACCTCGCATCTTGATTGATGTGCCCATCTGTTAGTCCGAGACAGCTTTGTCCGCATCGAAAATTTAACTAATTCTGTCTACAAGGGCAGACTCGGCTACCTTGTTTGCGCTGTTTCGTCAGCCTCTGTCATACTTCGCGCGATATGCAGGCAGTCGGTTCGACGGGTTGGAAGATTTTCGGAATGATGGAAATACGTTCTCGCGCCATCCGTAAGCTAGAGTTCTTCAGGAATTTGACTGCCGTTATGCCAGTACGAGAAACCGCAAATCGGCTATCAGTTTGCATGGGACCGCCATGAACAGCGCTACGCTTCGACCATTGCCAGCCGTCGATTTCACGCAAGCCAACCAATGTCTTGCCGTCCTCAGAAATTTGAACGCGACCGACATTGATGAGACACGCATGACGATTGCGCGCCTGCTCGAAGGCATGTCGCTTCACCCGCCTGGACCGGAAGCACATCTGCAGGTATTGGAAGAAATGCGCGGCACATTGGATTTTGTACTCGACCAAGCTGCGCAGCGTTACGCTTCTCGGCCATTGCCTCCGGCGGCCGCTGACGAAGAAACTTTGCGTGGCGTCGTTTCGTTGTGGCAAGCGGTGGCGGGAAATTACACCCAACTCGGCGAACGCGCTGCGACCGATCCAATTCTTGCGGTTCACCGCGCGTTGCTCGCACATCGGCGCATGCACTACAGCACCATGGCGATGATCGAATATTTCCGGGCACGGCGCGAATTACCAATCGGAATGTGGCGAACGCTGCACGCCCAGTTTGCCACGGCCGAACGTAATGGCGTCGCCGATATCCGCGTCGTGGATGCGCTGAATGAAACCTGGGGTGCGCAAAGCACGCGCGAATCTTATGTCGCCATGCTATTGATCGACGCGGCAGGTCCCTATAGCCGCACACCGCGGGAATTTGGCTGGCTGGTGCGCTGGGCGCAGCGCTTCGCGCCGTACTGCGAATTGCAGCCCAGTTTCACGCCGGAAAAGAACTCTATTTATGGCCTCGACACGGAAGCCGATCACGGTTTGCGGCCCGCCGGATTGTTGTTGCCGGAAGCCAAGGTGCGCGGACTCGTTACGAAAAAACTCGCTGCGCATATCCATGCTGTCGTGTCTCAACTCAAGAAAGGTGTAGCTGCGGCGTCGCTGGGATTAGGGGAGGATTGCGTACAACCGGCCTGCGCGCGCTTATTGGTATCGTTGTATCGGCCATGGGGATTGGCCTCGGCGGGGCGCAAATTTCAACGTCGCACATTACGTGGCCAAGTACACTTGTGTGCGGATCCATTGGCGATGGCCTTCTTCCTCGAAGGCCGCGAATTTGCCCAACCTTCCGATAGCACCCGTACCAGCTTTTCCGAAACGCAGGTATTCCGAGCGTTCGGAGACCGCGTTGAGGAAGCCGAGTTAACCGGCGAACAACTTCTGGCGCGTGCAGCACAAAAGGGATACGTGCAAGAAGCATGGGATGTTGCGGATCAATCTGTCGTGGGTTACCGCTTGTCACGCCAGCGCGGCGATACGCGTCTGGAACATCGACAACTGGTTGGCGTGCGCCAGACGAGTAACGAGCGCATGCTGCTCGCGGAAATCAGTTGGCTTCAATATCAGCAAAATGGCGCGCTGTACGCGGGCGTAAATTTGATGCCGGGCCCACCGCAAGTCGTGGCAGTGAAATTATTGCTCAACGATCGCACAGCGCGCGAACGTTATCGCGTCGGCTTCCTGATTCCTGGTGTGCAGGCGTTGAAGACTGATGTGACGCTTGTCGTGCCGGCCGGATGGTTCTTAGCTGATCGCCGTATTGAAGTACATAACGGCGAAACGCCGTGGTTTGCGCGTCTGATGAAACTGGCATCTCGCGGTAGCAACTTTGATCGCGTGAGTTTTATCCGGGAATAGAGAACTCGTCTTATTGCGATGACGGTGTTGCATGTGACGTGTCCGCAATTTTTGCCAGTCTGATTGCCGGAAAGCGTGCCGTGAAGCAACTGCCCTTTCCGGGGTCGCTCTGGATATCCAAGGCCGATTGATGTCGCGTCAGGATGTGTTTGACGATAGCCAACCCTAAACCTGTTCCTCCCGTCTCGCGTGATCGGCCACGATCCACTCGGTAAAACCGTTCGGTCAAGCGCGGGATATGCTGGGCATCGATACCTATGCCATTGTCCTGAACCGTAAATGTCGCTCCGTCGTTTTCAAGTCGCCAGACCAAGCGCACTGTGCCGCCGTCGGGTGTGTAGCGCACGGCGTTGGTGGCCAAATTCGCCATCGCACTGTACAACTCTTTCTGGCTACCGATGAGTGCTGCGGGCTCGCCCAATTCCAGTTCGATGCGATGCCGGCCTGCAGACAGTAACTCCGCCTCCTGGGCGACACCGCGGACCAAACCTTGTGCATCCACTCTTTCTTCGACAGGCATCGGTGCACCTGTTTCGAGAGCCGATAAAGTGAGTAGATCTTCGATCAGATTTTGCATACGGCCAGATTGCTCAAGCGCTAACTTAAGATAACGCTTGGTATCGTCGGGGGAAAAATCCTCTAGTCCATCGAGTAGCATTTCCGTGAATCCGCTGATTACCGTCAGTGGGGTCTTCAGTTCGTGCGATACGTTGGCAACGAAATCGCGCCGCATGGTTTCCAATCGTTCGAGTTGAGTGATATCACGCGAGAGAATCATTTTCTGATCTTCGCCGAAAGGTACGATTTGCATCGACAACGCCAGCCCTTCCTGGCGTGTGGATTTGATCGTCAGCGGTTCAGCATATTCACCCGCTTCGATATAGCTTACAAAATCCGGTTGGCGCACGAGATTGGTAATGGCAGCGCCAATGTCGCGCTCTCCGTCGAGCCCGAAATGACGTCCGGCCGCCGCGTTGATCCACTCGATCAGATTGTGATGCGAGAGGTACACGACACCATCCGGCATTGCCTGGCTGGCCTCGCGAAAGCGCGAAAGGGCTTGTGCCAGCCGCTCGCGCTGATCGTAAGCCATGCGCGAGCGCCGGCTCATGTTGGCGAACACGTAATCCCACAAACCCACTGCTCGGGGTATCGGAGTGCCAATCGGCTGGCGTGTCCAGTCAACCAGCTTGACCAGATTGCGCAAGTGATACGCAAAGAACAGCAGGATGCAGGCCAATAAGACAAGCAGCGCCACGTCAGCATTAACAATTGCCCATATGAGCAATGCTAGTCCCGACAGGACGGCAATCGTGCCGCCTGTAGCAACCCAAATGACCCGCCTTGGTTGAATGATTGAACTCCGCAGTCGAAACTTCCTACTTCCGGTGCTTGGTCAGCGCGCGACAGCCTCTGTCATTTCAAGCGAAAAACGATAACCGCTACCGCGTACGGTTTGGATC
>DASUGV010000208.1:0-2619 GCA_036273835.1 Rhodocyclaceae bacterium | reverse complement strand
GGGCACGCCAAGTGCTAAGCAGGAGCCGTCAGCCAACGGAATCTTTACGTAGAAATTCGTAAACCTAGGCTGCGCAAGGATTAATCACTCTTAACCCTATATCCGCTCAAGGAGATTTGTAATGAATACACGTTCTCTCGTCAAAACCACGATGAGTGTCTTGGTGGCTGCCTGCTGCGCCACTGCAATGGCTCAGGACAACAGTGGCGGTAGCGCCGGGGATGGCGATAGCCCGACCAACCCGGCCAACCAATCGACCAGTTCGCAAAAAATGCCGAGCAAGGTGGTCACGCCCAAAAAGCATGCTAAAAAATCGAGCAAGAAGCCCACGGCCAACCGTTCTCTGAAGCGCGACAATCCCATGTCGAAGAGCACGACCACGTCGAATACGGCCAATCCACCGACCGGCAACTCGATGAAGCCGAGCGACTCTTCGACATCGGCGCCTTCCGGATATTAAGCATTTGACATAACAACGACAAAATCGGCCTATCGTTTTTGAAGCCGGAAACAAAACCCCCGCCGTAGCGGGGTGTTATTGTCATGTTGCCTGACAGAGAAATATCAGGCGCTTTTCTTTGGACTGCGTTTGGCCGCCATTTAGTCCGCCGTCTAGTCCAGTACCTTGCTCAACGTTCCCGTCGCTTGGGAATATGAAGTTCTGTACAGAAGTTTGCCGTCGTTGCCGAGCCGGAAGTGTTCGCCTGCCCCCGGCGTGCAAACCGACTTCTTGCTGCGCGCGTCGAAATTATCGACGCTGAATTCGTAGTCACCGTCGACTTCCTGTTTGAGCGAAATTTCGCCAAAACATGGACCCGCACCTTCCGACACGGCAATCCTGCCGCATTTTTCATTGAGCTTGCAATCGTCCTTTACGAACAAAGCAATCAAGAATTTTTTCTGCGCGGATTCGCTAGCCTGTCCCGACCACTTGCCGGCGATTTTTATTGTTGTCTCGGCAGCTGCGGCCGGCTTGGGCGCCACTGCTACCTGAGCCGACGCTGGAATAGCGGGCAATGCGTGTGACACATGGGTTTTCGACAATGCCGTAATCAATCCTGTAATTGCCGTAATCAAGGCGGCGATGCCGCCCAGGATAACGGGCAATGTTTGCCACCAGCTCTTGCTCGTTTCGTCTGCCATCGTCGCCCCTTTTCTGCGCTTTTGATTTGCGGCCGCACTGGCCTTTACGCATTATGGTTATTTACCGGCAGGAGCGGAAGCGGTGCGCATACGACTGCCCTTCAGGACGCATGTGCCATTCAAGTCTTCAGGCGGTGACGCGTGTGCCATTCGGCCAAGGATTCGCTCGGCCATTGAGCGCACGATATGTGACCACGCCCGTTGGGAACGTCCACCCACGGCGCGACATAGTCGAGGGCGGCTTCGACCACTTCGGGTGGCTTCGGCAAAGGCGTGTCGATGGCCGAAGCATGCGGGTGTATCAGGTCCGGCCAACGCGGATCCCACAACCACAAGGCGCTTCCGCACTTGAGGCAGAAATGACGCTCGGCAGGAGATCGGCGAGCTCTCTTGCCGGGTTCGCGTATGACAGCGTGATAAATACCGATATGCTGCGCACCGCGCACTTTCATCGTTCGCGCATCTCCGCCGAGATTGATGGCATAACCGCCGCTGCCCGCCGTTTTGCGACAGATCGAACAATGACAATGCATGAATGGATACGCCGAGTCGGATTGCACGCTGAATTTGACTGCGCGGCAATGGCAAGAACCTTCGAGACGCATGACAATCTCCTTGAAGAACAATAAAGTTATGAACCGCAGAATTACAGAGTGGTTCCGTAAAACGTCATCGATCGGCAAGCGGCATGGAGACTGTCGCCAAGGAATAAAAGACTCGACAATCTTGTTCAATTCAACGAGGACCTGTCGCATGAGCATGTCCTCGAAAATATTGTTTACCACCCACAGGAGAGTTGTCATGACCTTGCGAAATCTGCGTTCCATTCTTATTGGCTGCACCTTGCTGCTACTTGCTGCTTGCGCGGTCTTTCAATTGCCCACCGCGCCGGTGAAATTCAGCAATGGCGTATTGGTCAACAACGCAGGCATGACGCTCTACACCTACGACAAGGACAGTCGCGGAAAAAGTAACTGCACGGGTCAGTGCGCTACCAATTGGCCACCGCTGAAAGCGACGGCTTCGGACAAAGCAGGCGGTTACTATTCCTTGGTGACCCGCGACGATGGTTCTTTGCAATGGGCCTACGATGGCATGCCGCTTTACCTGTGGGTGAAAGACCAAAAGCCGGGCGACAAAACGGGAGACGGCGTCAACAAGGTCTGGCATGTCGTCTCGGAACCCGTGATGGATAACAGCGGTGGCGGCTACTAAGTCATCCATAAAGACATCTGCAAGCCGCGGATTGCGGTCCGCGGCAAAGCCACCGTCAACTTAAAGTCGGGAACGGGATTTGCGTCCAAGGAAGCGTAGCGATTGCGTCATCACTCGACGCCATCCTTTTCGCTGACTTTCTGAATGGACGATATGCCAAAGCAATTGCCTGCCGCCACAGCATCGCGTGGAATCATTCGCATCGGTATCGCGGGCTGGAAATATACGCCGTGGCGCGGTGAATTTTATCCAAAAGGATTG
>DASUGV010000207.1:0-4766 GCA_036273835.1 Rhodocyclaceae bacterium | reverse complement strand
GCTGGTGCCTTTGTCATTGAAGTGTAAATCACTCAACGCGGCAGAACGCTGTCACCCATCAAAAACGCATCCACCTCACGCGCAGCCTGGCGTCCTTCACGAATCGCCCACACCACCAGGGATTGCCCACGGCGCGAGTCGCCCGCAGCGAATACTTTCGGTATGTTGGTGGCATAACAACCGGGGCCGTCGGTGGTGGCCTTGGCGTTGCCGCGGTTATCCTTGTCGACGCCGAAGCTTTCGAGCAGACTCGCCACGGGGTTGGTGAAGCCCATGGCGAAGAGGACGAGATCGGCGGGGATTTCTTTTTCGGAGCCGGGGACTTCGCTCATTTTCATCTGACCGGTCTTGTCGTCCTTCTTCCATTCGAGGCGAGCGGTGACGAGCGATTTGACTTTGCCGCCTTCGCCGCGGAATTCCTTGGTGGTGATGGACCAGTCGCGTTCGCAACCTTCTTCGTGCGAAGACGAGGTGCGCATCTTGGTGGGCCAATAGGGCCACACGAGCATTTTGTTTTCGTGCTCGGGCGGCTGCGGCATGAGTTCGAATTGCGTCACGCTTTTCGCGCCATGGCGATTGGATGTTCCCACGCAATCCGAACCGGTGTCGCCACCGCCGATGACAACGACATGTTTGCCGGCGGCCTTGATCTGGTCCTTGATCTTGTCGCCGGCGTTGACTTTGTTCTGCTGTGGCAGGAATTCCATGGCGAAGTAGACGCCTTCGAGCTCGCGGCCGGGCAGGGGCAGGTCGCGCGGCACTTCGGAACCGCCGGCGATGACAATGGCATCGAAGTCCTTGAGCAGTTGCTTGGGACTGATCTTTTCCTTGGCATCGCTGCCGATACCTTTTGGCAGATCGGCATCACCAATGTAGACACTCGTCCTGAAGCTCACGCCTTCGGCCTGCATTTGCTCGACGCGGCGGTCGATGTGCGACTTCTCCATCTTGAAATCGGGGATGCCATAGCGCAGCAAGCCACCGATGCGGTCGCGCTTTTCAAATACGACAACGTCATGGCCAGCGCGCGCGAGTTGTTGCGCGGCAGCCAAGCCAGCGGGGCCGGAGCCGACGACGGCGATCTTTTTGCCCGTCTTGGCTTGCGGCGGTTGCGGCACGACCCAGCCGTTTTCCCAGGCTTTGTCGATGATGGCGTGCTCGATGGATTTGATGCCGACCGGCTCCGCGTTAATGCCGAGCGTACACGCCGCTTCGCAGGGTGCCGGGCAAATGCGGCCGGTGAATTCGGGGAAGTTGTTGGTCGAATGCAGCACGTCGATCGCAGTGCGCCAATCCTGCCGATACACGAGGTCGTTAAAGTCGGGGATGACGTTATTGACCGGGCAACCGTTGTTACAGAACGGAATGCCGCAATCCATGCAGCGCGCACCTTCTATCTTCGATTGTTCGTCAGTCAGACGCAGCACGAATTCTTTGTAGTGCTGCTTGCGCGTCTGCGGCGGCTCGTAATTTTCCGATTGCCGCTCGAACTCCATGAAGCCTGTTATTTTACCCATTCTAGATATTCCCTAAATCATACGACTGCGGCTTGTTTGGCGGCTGCAGCGTTCAAATCTTTCAACGCGCGACGATATTCTTTTGGCATAACCTTGACGAAGGCGGCACGCGATTCCGACCAGCTTTCGAGCAAGGATTTGGCGCGGAAACTGCCGGTATGGCGAAAGTGGTTTTCGATCAGACGCCGCAGGATGCCTTCGTCCGTATCGACCGCATCGCCCCGCTTGGCCGCATGCCAGATGGCTTTGTCGACTTTTTCGGTCTGCTCGGCGACGGATAGAACGCGTTCGAGATCGACCATCGCCAGATTGCATTTGCCTTCGAACGTGCCGAGCGGATCGTAAACATAGGCGACGCCACCGGACATGCCGGCCGCGAAGTTACGTCCCGTGTCGCCCAGCACGACGACGGTTCCACCTGTCATATATTCGCAGCCATGATCGCCTGTGCCTTCCACCACCGCGGCTGCACCCGAGTTACGCACCGCGAAGCGCTCCCCACCAACGCCGTTGAAATAGGCTTCACCGCCCACCGCGCCGTACAGCACGGTGTTGCCGACGATGATGTGTTCCGGCCCGAAGCCGCGGAAGTCGTTCGGGCAGCGCACGATGACGCGGCCACCCGACAAGCCTTTGCCGACATAGTCGTTGCCTTCGCCGACCAGATCGAGCGTCACGCCATGCGCAAGGAATGCGCCGAAGCTTTGACCGGCCGTGCCATTCAACTGAATGTGGATGGCGTCATCCGGCAAACCTGCATGGCCATGACGACGAGCAACTTCGCCAGATAGCATGGCGCCCACTGAACGATTGACGTTACGAATCGGCGAAATGAAAGAGACGCGTTCACCTTTGTCCAAGGCCGGGCGCGCTTTCTCGATGAGTTTGTGATCGAGCGCTTTTTCCAACAGATGATCCTGAACCTCGATAGCGCGACGCGGCACATCGGCAGGAACATCCGGTAGATGGAATATCTTGCTGAAGTCCAGACCCTTGGCTTTCCAGTGTTCGATGGCCTTCTTCTTGTCGAGCAGATCGGCACGTCCGATCAGATCGTCGAATTTGCGAATGCCAAGCTGCGCCATGATTTCGCGCACTTCTTCGGCAACGAAGAAGAAGAAGTTGACCACGTGCTCAGGCTTGCCTGAGAACTTCTTGCGCAATACTGGATCCTGCGTTGCCACGCCGACGGGGCAGGTATTCAAATGGCATTTGCGCATCATGATGCAACCTTCGACAACCAGCGGCGCAGTCGCGAAGCCGAACTCGTCTGCGCCAAGCAGTGCGCCGATGACGACGTCGCGGCCGGTCTTCATCTGGCCATCCGCCTGCACGACGATGCGGCTACGCAAGCGGTTGAGCACCAGTGTCTGTTGCGTTTCAGACAAGCCTAGTTCCCAAGGCGTGCCTGCGTGCTTGACCGAGGACAAGGGCGAAGCGCCCGTGCCGCCATCGTGGCCGGCTATGACAACGTGATCGGCCTTGCATTTGGCAACGCCGGCGGCCACCGTTCCGACACCCACTTCCGACACGAGCTTGACCGAAATGGACGCTTTCGAATTGGCGTTCTTCAAGTCGTGAATGAGCTGCGCCAGATCTTCGATGGAGTAGATATCATGATGCGGCGGTGGCGAAATGAGGCCGACGCCCGGCACCGAGAAGCGCAACATGCCAATGTAATCCGACACTTTACCGCCCGGCAGTTGACCGCCTTCGCCGGGCTTGGCACCTTGCGCCATCTTGATCTGAATCTGATCGGCAGAGGTCAGGTACTCTGCTGTGACGCCGAAACGACCCGAGGCAACCTGCTTGATGCGCGAGCGCAATGAATCGCCCTCTTGCAGTTCGATGTCGCGCACGATATTGGCATCGCCAATGATGCTTGCGAGCGTCTCACCTTTCTTGATGAAGACACCCTTCATCTCTTTTTCGTAACGCTTCGGATCTTCGCCGCCTTCACCGGTGTTCGACTTGCCGCCGATGCGGTTCATCGCAATGGCCAAAGTGGTATGCGCTTCGGTCGAAATGGATCCCAAGGACATAGCGCCTGTGGCGAAACGCTTGACGATTTCTTTTGCGGGCTCGACGTCGTCGATGGGTACGGCTTTGCTCGGATCGACCTTGAATTCGAACAAGCCGCGCAACGTCATGTGGCGTTTGCTTTGGTCGTTGATGAGTTGCGCGTATTCCTTGTAACTCTGGAAACTGCCTTGGCGTGTCGAGTGTTGCAGCTTGGCGATGGCATCCGGCGTCCACATGTGTTCTTCTCCGCGTATGCGGAAAGCATATTCGCCGCCTGCATCCAACGCGTTGGCAAGTACCGGATCGCTGCCGAAAGCTTCTTTGTGCAGACGTAAAGCTTCTTCGGCAACTTCGAACAAGCCAATACCTTCCACGTTCGAAGGCGTGCCGCGGAAATACTTTTCGATGAGGTCCTTCGACAAACCGATCGCTTCGAAAATCTGCGCGCCGCAGTAGGACATGTAAGTCGAAATGCCCATCTTCGACATGACCTTGTTCAAACCTTTGCCGATGGCTTTTACGTAGTTCTTGATCGCTTTTTCGGCACCCAGATCTTGCGGCATGCCCTTGGCCATGTCGCGCAGAGTCGCCATCGCCAGATACGGATGCACTGCTTCCGCGCCGTAGCCTGCCAGCAAAGCAAAGTGGTGCACCTCGCGAGCAGACCCGGTTTCCACGACCAAACCTGTCGTAGTGCGCAAACCCTTTTGCACGAGATGTTGATGAACAGCGCTGGTAGCCAGCAGGGCCGGAATCGCTACGTTTTGCGCATCCATCAGCCGATCCGAGAGTATGACGATGTTATAACCCGAACGTACCGCGTCCTCCGCTTCGGCGCACAGCGAGGCGAGGCTTGCTTCGATGCCTTCGCAACCCCAGTCCGCCGGATAACATATGCTTAATTCATATGACTTGAATTTGTCGTCGGTGTATTCCTCGATATGGCGAATCTTGGCCATATCTTTGAAATCCAGCACCGGCTGCGAAACTTCCAGACGCATCGGCGGATTGATGTTGTTGAGGTCCAGCAAGTTCGGCTTGGGGCCGATGAAGGACACCAACGACATCACCAGTTGCTCTCGAATCGCATCGATCGGAGGATTGGTCACCTGCGCGAACAACTGCTTGAAATAGTTGTAGAGCGTCTTGTTCTTGTTCGACATGACCGCGAGCGGCGAGTCGTTGCCCATCGAGCCCACGGCCTCTTCGCCCGACTGCGCCATCGGC
>DASUGV010000206.1:0-3069 GCA_036273835.1 Rhodocyclaceae bacterium | reverse complement strand
TTGGGCATGGGCGGTACTTCACCCGTCATGCTGGAAGCACTGCCATTGATGACCATATCGAAGCAGCCGACGATATCCGCAAAACCGCCGCCGGCCAATCGAGTGGTGCCTGCATGCGCGACAAAGGTTTCCGCGAGTTCCACTGCTTTGGCGGCAGTACGATTGGCAACGAAAATTTCTGCGGGCTGCTCGGCGAGAAACGGCAAAAGGACGCCACGTACTGCACCGCCCGCACCCAGCAACAAAATGCGCCGATTCTTGAAGCTGCGGCCGAGATTGTGGGTGATATCGCGCACGAGGCCGAAGCCGTCCGTGTTGTCGGCGAATATGCTCCCATCATTTTCCAGTGTAAACATATTCACAGCGCCGGCCATGCGCGCCCGCTCAGACAAGCGATCGGCCAATTCGAAAGCCTCCAGTTTGAAAGGCATGGTGATATTCATGCCTCGTCCACCGTCACGCTGAAACTCACGCACGGCTTCGACAAAGCCATCCAGCGGCCCAAGGATGGCGCCGTATTCCATGTCTTGTCCTGTTTGCCGAGCGAAGGCGGTTTGGAGGGCTGGAGATTTGGTTTGTGCAATCGGGTTGCCGATTATGGCGTAGCGATCAGTCATTGAGGTATCCGTGAATGCAGGTGGAGGTGCAATTCTAATTGAGTAGCGCTCAGGCCAGGCTACCGATGCTAACTAGTGCCAAGATTCCAAATAAAGCGAATATTGTTGCGGCGATAAAGTGAATTGCTCTAATCGGAATCTTGCGTGTCAGTTTGTCGCCGATAAAAACCACAGGCACATTGGCCAGCATCATGCCGAGCGTTGTACCCGCAACGACCGCGGATAATGCGCCGTATTTCGCGGCAAGAGCGATCGTAGCGAACTGTGTTTTGTCGCCCATTTCCGCCAAGAAAAAAGCAACGACAGTCGTGCCGAAAATCCCGAAGTGCGTGGTATCAAGCGGACGATTCTCGTCCAGTTTGTCGGGAATCATCGTCCAGACCGCCATCACGAGAAACGAAACGCCCAATATCCAACGTAGTGTATTTGGGCTCAACCAATTGGTTATTCCTTTGCCGATCGCAGCGGCGCCTGCGTGATTGATCAGCGTTGAAACAAGAATGCCAAAAGTAATGGGCCAGGGTTTGCGAAAGCGCGCGGCAAGAACGAGCGATAAAAGTTGCGTCTTGTCGCCGATTTCGGCTAAAGCGACGACGCCGGTTGAAACGAGAAAAGCCTGCATTCCATGCTCCGTGGATCGGCGAAAGATGACAAATCAATCATCGATCGAATATGTCAAAGCCATAATCAAGAATATAGCCGCACGCGAATTGCGTAGTGAACTGAGTAGCTTGGATTGCTACATCCAGTGTTTGAGAAAATCCAGTATTTCTCCGCGCATTGGTGGAATTTCCTGATGTCCGCAATCGTAACGGCGCAGTTGCCAAGCTTGCGGCGCATCGGCTTGCGCATAGAGTTGGCGCAAATGCTTGTCGATTTTCTCCACTCCTTCGATTGGTGAACCTTGATCGTGCTCGCCAACACAGGCCAGATGAGGACGAGGCGCGATCAAGCCGAGAATGTCGGATGAATTGAAATGCTTCAGAATGCCCGGCACGTAATAGTAAATACCGTGCTTGGAAAGACGCTTGGTCTCGAGCAGCGTTTGGTAATCGACCAGACAGCACATGTCGGCGCAGACCTTGATACGCTCGTCCAGCGCAGCCAGCCACCACGCCACCGTGCATCCCATGCTCATACCCATCGTGCCGATGCGGGCCGTGTCGACGTCGCTGCGCATGTGCGCATAGTCGAGCGCACGTAGCGCGTCGTACATCATCATTCCCCACAGCGAAATGCCTTGCCATAAGAATGCTTTGAAAGTATCCAGCTCGCTCGTGTGGCTGCGTTCGCCGAAGCACCAGGCGTCGATGCACAACACGGCATAACCGGCGCGCGTTAGTGCAATGGCATAAGGTTCCTCAAGCAAGATGCCGGGATTGCCATCTATGAGTTCATCCTTGCCCAGTGCATATTTGCTGCCGTGACTGTGATGAAAAATAATCAGCGGTAGTTTTCCTCGTGCGCCGATTGGCTTGGCGAAGCAAGCGGGCACCGGCTCGATGCCATTCAGATCGAGAATTAGAGATTCCAGCACATAGCCGTCGCGCTCGACTGTACTCGTCGTCGATGCAGAAATCGACCTATGACGAATGGGTAGATCACCCAATAGACTATAGAGCCGATCCCGAACAACTTGCTGATTCTTCATTGCCCGGACCTTGCCGCAATACTGCCCGATGCCGCGCGATGCATGGACCATCCCATCATGAGTACACCTATCGCAATCATTGGCAAGCTCAGCCATTGACCCATCGATAGGCCGAACTTTAGAAAGCCCAGAAAACTGTCGGGCTCACGACCGAATTCGGCAATAAAGCGGAATGTTCCGTAACCGATCAGAAAGAGTGCGGATGCGGCACCAAGCGGACGAGGTTTGCGGGTGAACAACCACAGGATGATGAATAGGGTCATACCTTCAAGCGAAAATTGGTAAAGCTCGGAAGGATGTCTTGGCAATGCCAGATACTGCAGGTGGTCGAGCTTGTCAGTGTATGGCATCAACCATTGTTGCAAGGCAGGCGTGGCTTGCACCGCAGCCGTGTCTTCGACGCGCGCCTGCGGAAACAACATCGCCCAAGGCGCGGCGGGCGACGTGACGCGTCCCCACAGTTCGCCGTTGATGAAATTGCCCAAGCGTCCGGCAGCCAGTCCAAGCGGCACCAGCGGTGCAACGAAATCGCCGACTTGCAAAAAATGACGATGGGTTTTTCGTCCGAATATCCACAATGCAAACAGCACACCAATCAAGCCGCCGTGAAAGCTCATTCCGCCTTGCCAAATCGCGAAAATCTCCAAAGGATGCGCGAAGTAGTAATCAGCTTTGTAGAACAACACATAGCCCAGACGACCGCCCAGCACGACACCCAATGCTCCGAAGAACAGCAAGTCGTCCAGATCCTTGTCGTTCCATCCTGTAGCCGGCTGGGTGCGCGCGCGATAACGGCCAAGG
>DASUGV010000205.1:0-5614 GCA_036273835.1 Rhodocyclaceae bacterium | reverse complement strand
AGCGTCATCGGCAATACGACCAGTGACATTCACGCGATTGCCGAAATGGCACATCGTGCCTCGCAAAGTTTGCAAGAACTCGAACAGCATAGTGCGCGCATCGACACGGTGGTTGGTGTGATCCGCGAGGTAGCGGATCAGACCAATCTGCTAGCACTCAATGCGGCCATCGAAGCCGCGCGCGCGGGCGAACAGGGCCGAGGATTTGCGGTCGTTGCCGACGAAGTGCGCAAACTGGCGGAGCGCACGGCTCAGTCGACACGTGAAATCGGCGAAACGATTAGCGCGATGCGTCAGAGTGCCGAAACCGCCGCAGCGGGCATGCGTCAAACAGTAGAACAAGTCGAAAGCGGCGTGGCGCGCGCTAATGTCGCGAACGTCTCGATTGCGAAAATCAGTGAAGTATCGACCAATGCAGTCAGCATGGTGGGAGACATTGCGGCAGCAATCAACGCGCAAGGCGAAACCGCGCACAGCATGTCCCAGCAGGTCGAGCGGATTGCGCGCATGGCCGATGAGAATACCGCCGCGGCCGGTTCCTCGAGCCACGCGGCGAAAGAGCTCGACAGCCTTGCCTTGCGTTTGCGCGAAGTGGTCGCGCAATACAAGGTGTGATCGAGCTCTGACAGATCAACGATCTGTACGCGCAGTCGCTCATTAGGTTTGTCCGGGACGGTTAGTCGGGCATGTCGGGTACAATCTCGACTGTTCATACATTAAACGTCCCCTCTATGGATCAAACGCTCGACAAACTTTTGGCCCGCAATCGGGCCTGGGCGCAAAGCGCGCGCGCGCGCGATCCGGAATTTTTTTCCAGGCTGGCTACGCAGCAGACACCCGAATATCTCTGGATCGGTTGCGCTGACAGCCGTGTCCCGGCCAACGAAATCCTTGGCCTCGCGCCAGGCGAGGTATTCGTCCATCGCAATGTCGCCAATGTCGTCGTACATAGCGACCTCAATTGCCTATCGGTCATGCAATATGCGGTCGATGTGCTGCATGTCAAACACATATTGGTCGTGGGTCATTATGGCTGCGGCGGCGTGAAGGCTGCGCTGGAAGGACAGCGCCTGGGCTTGATCGACAACTGGTTGCGGCATGTGCAGGACATTCGAGACAAGTATCGGACCAAGCTGAGTCAGATTGACGATCAGGTTTTGCGCAGCAATCGCTTGTGCGAATTGAATGTCGTCGAGCAGGTGCTCAATGTGAGCGAAACGACGGTGTTGCGCGACGCATGGTTACGTGGCCAGGACATCACAGTGCATGGTTGGATTTATGGTCTTGCTGATGGCGTTCTGCGTGATCTGGGCATGTCAGTATCGCAGGAAAGTTCTTTGCTCGATTCGTACAATGTGGCCGTCAATGGTTTGGTCGACTGAAACTTTGAGGCGCGGAATTGTCTGATGGGTCTGATGGTGTTGCCGCCAAATTTCCTTCATGGCGGTTATACTGCCGCCACCATGTCAAGGACTCGCGAATGAGCCGCCAAGTAATTAATTCAGAGAATCAGCGTCAACGCGGCAACACGTTGGTCGGTGTCATGCTTGGCTTGTTGGTCGGAGTCGCTATTGCCGTAGGCGTCGCGTTGTACATCAACTTCAGTCCCAAACCGTTTACGCGCGCAGACGTTACTCCAATCAAGCACGAAACCAGTCCAGCGCTTACTCAAAGCGTTCCGATTGCGCTGCCGGGCAAACCAGGTGACGCGCCAGTCGAGAAACCCCATTTCGATTTCTACAAAATTTTGCCTAGCGGCGATGGCAGTAGTACGGTCGCACCGACGCCAGCGCCTAGCACATCGGCGCCTGTGGTAAGTATCACACAACCTGACCATCTGTTTTTACAGGTTGGCGCGTTTCAGGATCCTTCCGAAGCGGACAACTTAAAGGCGCGTTTGACGTTAATGGGTTTAGAGGCCAGCGTGCAACGTGCCGAGGTGCCGGATAAAGGTGTCATGCAGCGCGTGCGTGTGGGGCCATTCAATACCGCGCAAGAAGTTGATGCTGCCCGCGTGCGTCTGGCACAAGAGGGAATTGAATCGAACCTGGTGCGGTCAAAGCCGCAGTCTGCTGTGGCAGGCAATTCGAACGCCAAACAATAAAGAGGAGCTCCATTCATGAATCGTCGCAATGTCTTGCAGGTCTTGTCCGCGCTATTGCTTACAGCGCTCATGCCTTTTTCCCATGCGCAGGTACTGGGCAAGGATTACACGTTAATCTCGCCGCCGCAGCCAAGCGCCACCAACGGGCAAATTGAGGTCATCGAGTTTTTCTCTTTCGCTTGTCCGCATTGCAATGAATTCGATCCGCTGTTGAGCAAATGGCGCGCTGCTTTGCCCAAGGACGTGGTCTTCCATCGCTCGCCCGTGTCGTTTGGCCGGCCGGACTGGGCCGATTTGCAGCACGTCTATCTGACGCTGAATGCCATGGGTTTGTCCGATAAGCTGGATTCGAAAGTGTTCGATGGTGTTCACAAAGAACACGTCAATTTCAGCGATGAAAAAGCGCGCGATCAATGGCTGACCAAGCACGGCGTGGACGTGAAGAAATTCGATGACACATGGCGTTCTTTTGGTGTGGCATCCATGATCCGACGCGCCGAACAAATGTCTGAGACATACAAAATTCAAGGCGTGCCTACTCTGACCGTCGATGGCCGCTTCATGATACTGGGCGCCGAGCACGAAGACCTGCTCAAGAATGCCACCCTGGTCATTGCCAAGGTGCGAGCGGAAAAGGCCGCGAAGAAATAAAGCGTGACGGCGCCGTTGCGGGTTTTCATTACGGGCGCATCGGGCGGCATCGGCGAAGCGTTGGCGCACCGTTACGCATTGCAGGGCGCCAACGTTGGCCTGGTCGCTCGCCGTGCCGAGCGGCTAGATGCCATCGTCGTTAGATTGACGGGTGGTGCGGCCAACCACGCGGCTTATGTGGCTGACGTTACCGATCACGAAGCGATGCGTGTGGCTGCTCAGCAGTACATCGTGCGTTTTGGCCTTCCTGATATTGTCATTGCCAACGCGGGTATTTCTGTCGGCACGCTGGCAACGGCCACTGACGATATCCAGGCATTCGAAGCCGTATTGCGCACTAATCTGCTTGGTGTGATGGTGACCTTTCTACCATTCGTCAACTTGATGCGCTCGCGCGGTAGTGGCCGCCTAGTGGGCATTTCCTCTGTGGCGGGCGTGCGCGGCTTGCCCGGTGCCGCAGCCTACTGTGCCTCCAAAGCGGGCATCAGCCGCTACCTTGAAAGCATGCGTGTCGAGCTGCATGGCACCGGCGTGAAGGTTGTCGAGATTCGTCCCGGTTATATCGCTACACCGATGACTGCGGTGAATCCCTATCGCATGCCCTTCATTCTTCAAGCGGACGAGGCCGCGCGGCGATTCGTGCGCGCGATTGAGACGGGTAGCTCCCGCGCTACCATTCCGTGGCAGATGGCCATCGTCGCCAAGGTTCTTGCATTGATGCCGAATTGGCTCTATGACTTGATGTTCTCACACGCCAAACGCAAGCCGCGCGGCCTGCCGTTGTAAAGCGCGGCAATATTCATCGCCGTCAGACGCGGCGCTTGAAAATCAGATCCCACACTTTATGGCCTAGCTTGATTCCACGCGATTCGAACTTGGTCAGCGGGCGATAGTCTGGACGCGGCGCATAATCATCGACAGTATTCGCGAGCAGCGGTTGCGCATTAAGCACCGCTAGAATGCTATCGGCATACTCTTCCCAGTCGGTGGCGCAATGTAGATAAGCACCCAGCGCGAGCCGTTCGGCAAGCTCAGATACGAACGCCGGTTGCAGGATGCGGCGTTTGTGGTGACGTTTCTTCGGCCAAGGATCTGGGAAGTAGACGTGCACACCCGCGAGGGATGACAATGGAATCATGTCGCGTACCACTTCAGTTGCATCGTGCTGCATGACGCGCAAATTGGTAAGCCCTTGCTTGTCGATCAGGTTGCATAGATTACCGACACCTGGGCCATGTACTTCTATGCCAATGAAATCTGTATCCGGGTGCGCGAGAGCGATCTCGGCCGTCGTATCGCCCATGCCGCAGCCGATCTCCAACACAACTGGCGCACACCGATTGAAGATGCTCTCAAAATTTAACAAGGCAGGCCGATAACCGATGCCGTAGCGAGGCAGCAGTTCGTCCAGATAACGCTTTTGGGCGTCGGACATGCGGCCTTGACGCAATACGAAGCTGCGAATGGGCTGATTGGAAAAACGCGGAACGAATTGGGTCATGACAAAGACGAAAGGCTGTACTCAACTGCCGATCATGCCTGTTGCGGGCGAACTGGCCGAGGCAGAATAATATTTCTTTGGCATACGGCCCGCGAGAAAAGCTTCACGTCCGGCTTCCACGGCTTTTTTCATCGCGCCCGCCATCAGAACTGGGTCCTTGGCCAAGGCGATGGCCGTATTCATGAGTACGCCGTCGCAGCCCAGCTCGAGCGCAATGGCCGCGTCCGAAGCGGTCCCCACGCCCGCATCAACGAGCACCGGCACCTTCGCCTGCTCGATGATGAGTTGGAGATTCCATGGATTGAGAATACCCATCCCCGAGCCGATCAGAGATGCCAGTGGCATCACCGCTACCACGCCGATGTCTTCAAGCATCTTGGCCTGGATCGGATCGTCGGAGCAATACACCATGACCTTGAAACCATCCTTCACCAGTGTCTCGGCCGCCTTGAGCGTTTCCGGCATGTTGGGAAATAAAGTGTTTGGATCCCCTAACACTTCCAGCTTGACGAGATCGTGTCCATCCAACAACTCGCGCGCGAGGCGCAGTGTCCGGATTGCGTCGTCAGCCGAATAGCAGCCTGCCGTATTGGGCAAATAGGTAAATTCTTGCGGTGGCAGTACATCCAATAGATTGGGCACAGAGGCGTCCTGGCCAATGTTGGTGCGGCGAATGGCGACCGTTACGATCTGTGCGCCGCTGGCTATGATAGCCCGGCGAGTCTCATCAAAATCCTTGTACTTGCCAGTGCCGACCAGTAGACGAGAATGATAACGACGTCCGGCGATGACAAGAGCATCCGCTCCGCTCGCTTCGAATGAATTTGCCATTAATGCACCTGGAATAGAAGCAATGCGACTAGCCGCCGCCTACAGCGACAACGATCTCGATGCGATCACCGTCGTGCACGACTGTTTTGCCATGCTGGCTGCGTGGCACAATATCGCCATTTTGTTCGACGGCCACACGCTTGCCGATGAGACTTAGTTCCTCCAGCAATTGGGTCAACGTGAGCACTCGTGGCAGTTGGCGCAATTGGCCATTGATCGTAAGAGACAACATGATTGAACAGCGTCGGAATATTCCGCGAAATGATCGTGGCTATTAAGAGTATCGAGTCTACCATGGCACTCATGGCGGCTTGCATTGCCACGAGCCGCGTCGATACAATAATCAGCCTCGATTGGATTTGACTGAACGAGCGCATCGCAATTGATGCTGTGCGGGCGTCGTATAATGGCAATACCCTAGCTTCCCAAGCTAGAGCCGTGGGTTCGATTCCCATCGCCCGCTCCACACATCACATAGCGCCTTGATTCCAAAGAGTTGAGTGCGTGTCACGCGGGCGTCGCGGCAG
>DASUGV010000204.1:0-6196 GCA_036273835.1 Rhodocyclaceae bacterium | reverse complement strand
CGCGCGCTGGATGAAAAATCCGTGGAAGTGCGCTTCGACATTCAGCCCGGCTACTATCTTTACCGTGATCGTTTCAGATTTGCCGCTACATCCGCAAATCTTGGTCAGCCGCAATACCCGCGGGGCGAAGTGCATCAGGACGAGTTCTTCGGCAAGCAGATCGTCTTTCGCAATGCGCTGGTATTCAAGCTGCCCGTCGATGCTCCATTGAACAAGAACTTCACGTTGACGATCACCGCGCAAGGATGCGCCGATCTGGGCGTATGTTATCCGCCGACGCCGTTCAAGGCGGACCTGATGCTTGCTGCCATGAGCGCCGCGCCGGATAGCGCATCCGTCAATGATCCGCTGGCTAAGCTCGGGGTGCACATCGCCGCGCCGCAGATGGATGTGCCAGATGGCAGCACACTGGCCTTTGGTTCATCACTTGCAACGCCCAGTACATTGTCATCCATGTCTTCAGCGATCGTCGCAGACGACAGCGCAAGCATTGCCGGACTATTGCAGAACGCCAGCCTGCCGTGGATCGTATTGAGCTTCTTCGGCTTCGGTCTGCTGTTGTGCTTCACGCCGTGCGTGTTGCCGATGCTGCCTATCTTGTCTGGCATCATCGTTGGGCAAGGCGCCCACATTTCACGTCGACGTGCTTTCACGCTCAGCTTGTCTTATGTATTCGGCATGGCTGTTACTTACACCCTCGCAGGTATTGCAGCGGGACTGTCCGGCACGCTGCTGGCGGTCTGGTTGCAGAACGTTTGGGTGCTCGGTGCATTCGCCTTGATCTTTGTGCTGTTGGCGCTATCAATGTTTGGAGTGTATGAACTGCAGTTGCCCGCCGCTATGCAGAGCAAACTATCCGGCGTTGCGAATCGGCAACGCGGTTCACTCGGTGGTCTGGCGTTGATGGGCGCACTCTCCGCGCTCATTGTCGGACCTTGCGTTGCTGCGCCGCTTGCGGGCGCGCTGCTTTACATCGCGCAAACGCGCAACGCGTTGCTGGGCGGCATTGCGTTGTTTGCGATGGCGCTGGGCATGGGCGTACCGTTGTTGATCGTGGGCGTCGCCGCGCGTCACTGGTTGCCCAAAGCAGGTGCTTGGATGGATGGTGTGAAGCGCTTGTTCGGCGTATTGCTACTGGCTACCGCTATCTGGCTGGTGTCGCCAGTCGTCCCCGCCGTCGTTTCCATGCTGGCATGGGCTGCGCTCTTGGTTGTCATTGGCATATTGTTGCGTGCCCTCGATGCGCTGCCTGCGCAGGCGAACAACGGGCAGCGTGTCTTCAAAGGTATCGGCGTGTTGTCGCTATTGGCCGGTGTCGTTTTACTGATCGGCGCAATGAGCGGTGCGCGCGATCCGCTGCATCCGCTATCGGAGCTGCGCGCTGGCCAGACACAACGCGTGATGGCAGCCGTGCGGTTCCAGCGCGTGAAAAGTATCGCTGAACTCGAAGCGCAACTTGCGGCGTCGGGCAAACCCGCCATGTTGGATTTTTATGCCGATTGGTGTGTGAGCTGTAAGGAAATGGAACGCTTCACTTTCAGCGATCCAGCGGTGCGTGGACAACTCGATAAACTATTGCTGCTACAGGCCGACGTCACCGCCAATTCGGAAGACGATCGCGCACTGCTCAAACATTTCGGTCTGTTCGGACCGCCGGGGACTATTTTTTTCAACGCGCGAGGCGAAGAAGTCAAAGGTGTGCGCGTGATCGGCTTCATGGGTGCCGAGCGCTTTGGAAAAATATTGGGCGGCGTAGTCCAACAATGATCGTTGCCAAAAGGCAGCAAATGCCAAAATCTTTCACCACCAAGACACAAAGGACACCAAGGCGCACCAAAAAGATCGAAGGGCGTATGTTTTCTTGGTGAAACTTTGTGCTCTTTGTGCCTCGGTAGTGAGGCTTTTTTACGAACGCGGAATCGGGGCCGCGATCCGCGCTAAAATGTAATGCCCTGCGTCATGCAGCGAAGCTGCACATAGAGTCCGCCATGCAAGCCGCCGAATTCACGACTCACCCTTCCACGTCCGCGCGGCTGCGCGAGATTCCGTACAACTACACCTCGTTCTCCGACCGCGAAATTGTCTTGCGCTTACTCGGCACCGAAGCGTGGACCGCGCTGGAATCGCTGCGTGCAGAACGCGTCACAGGCCGCTCGGCGCGCATGCTCTACGAAGTGCTCGGCGATATCTGGGTGGTGCAACGCAATCCTTATCTCGAAGACGATCTGCTGGATAACAGCAAGCGGTGCATCGCGCTCATCAACGCGCTGCGTCATCGCTTGACGGAAGTCGAGAAGCGCCGCCAGCAATCCGTTGCGGAAGATCCGCAGCGTGCCGACAAAGTGGCACTGCTGGTACACGCTGCCAACAAGGCTGTCGACGCCTTCGCCGCGCACTTCGAAAAAACCGCTGAACTACGCAAGCGCGCGCAACGCCTGCTGGCTCATCACACGCGCAAAGACAACATCTGCTTCGACGGCTATGCCCGCGTCACGCACGTGACGGATGCCACCGACTGGCGCGTGGAGTATCCCTTCGTGGTGCTCTACCCGGACAACGAAAGAGAAATCGGCCACTTGGTGCGCGATTGCATCGAGTTGGGTTTGACGATCATCCCGCGCGGCGGCGGTACCGGCTACACAGGTGGGGCGGTGCCGCTTACGCCGTATTCCGCTGTCATCAATACCGAAAAACTGATCGACATCGGCGCGGTCGAATATCAGCAATTGCCGGGCACCTCCGGACCCTACGCTACGCTGGCGACCGGCGCAGGTTTGGTGACACGCCGCGCGATGGACGCAGCAGAAGCCGAAGGCCTTGTATTCGCATGCGATCCGACCTCGGCGGACGCGTCGTGCATCGGCGGTAACGTGGCGATGAATGCCGGTGGCAAGAAAGCCGTGTTGTGGGGTACAGCGCTGGACAATCTCGCGTCGTGGAAAATGGTCAAGCCTGACGGCAACTGGCTCGAAGTCATTCGCATTAATCACAACCTGGGTAAGATTCACGATCAGGACAACGTCGAATTTCTGCTTAGGCATTTCGATTCGTCGGGCCAGGAGTTGTTGTCCGAAGAAACACTCACCATGCCTGGCGCACGCTTCCGCAAGGTCGGGCTGGGCAAGGATGTCACCGACAAGTTCCTCGGCGGCGTACCCGGCATTCAGAAGGAAGGCACCGACGGCATCATCACTTCCGCCGTATGGATTTTGCATAAATTACCGCCGCACACGCGCACAGTGTGTCTGGAGTTTTTTGGCCAGATACGCGAAGCGGTACCGGCGATTGTCGAGATAAAGAATTTCGTCGATGCATTGCCCAAAACGGGCAATGATCGCGTCATGCTGGCCGGTCTCGAACATCTCGACGAACGCTATGTGAAGGCCGTCGGCTACGCCACCAAGGCCAAGCGCAAACACGACAGCTCGGGCCGTCCGAAGATGGTGTTGATCGGCGACATCGTCGGCGACGATGAAAACAAGGTCATGCAGGCCGCCTCCGAAGTCGTGCGTATCTGCAATCTGCGCAGTGCGGAAGGCTTTATCGCCGTCACCGCCGACACGCGCAAGAAGTTCTGGCTCGATCGCAGCCGCACCGCGGCCATTGCCAAGCATACGAATGCCTTCAAGATCAATGAGGACGTTGTCATACCGTTGCCGCGTATGGGCGATTATTGCGATGGCATCGAGCGCATCAACATCGAACTGTCGCTCAAGAACAAACTCCAGCTAACCGACTCGATAGCCGCTTTTCTCGATAGCGATCTGCCGTTGCGTGCCAACGACAGCGACATCGCCAAGGAGGAATTGATCGGCGACCGCCGCGCTCATGCGCTGGAATTGGTGTCCAACATTCGCGCGCGCTGGCAATGGATTCTCGATCATCTCGATACGCCGCTGGCGCAAGCCGAAGCGAAGTTCGCGGAACTCGGCATCGTGGCAGGGCCGCTGACAAACCGCACCGACAACCCCACGCTATTCCATCGCATCCAGGATTATTCCATTCGCATTTCCTGGAAAACGGAACTCAAGCAGCGCGTCGAAGAAATTTTCGAGGGCAATCTGTATCGGCCGCTGCTAGAAAAACTCGACGCCGTTCACAAGGAAGTATTGCGTGGCCGCGTCTTCGTCGCGCTGCACATGCACGCCGGCGACGGCAACGTGCATACGAATATTCCCGTCAACTCGGATCATTATGAGATGCTGCAGGAAGCCAATGCGGCCGTAACGCGCATCATGCGTCTGGCGCGCAAGCTGGGTGGCGTCATATCGGGTGAACATGGCATTGGCATTACCAAGCTGGAATTTCTGACGGAAGAAGAAGTCGCGCCCTACCGCCGGTACAAGAACCTTGTCGATCCGGAAGGCCGTTTCAACAAGGGCAAGCTTTTGCCCGGCGGCGACCTGACGCATGCCTATACGCCCAGCTTCAACCTGATGGGTCACGAATCGCTCATCATGCAGCAGAGCGATATCGGTGCCATTTCGGAGTCGGTGAAAGACTGCCTGCGCTGCGGCAAATGCAAACCGGTATGCATGACGCATGTGCCGCGCGCCAATTTGTTGTACTCGCCGCGCGACAAGATTCTCGCCACCTCGCTGCTGATCGAAGCATTCCTCTATGAAGAGCAAACGCGCCGTGGCGTATCCATTCGGCATTGGGCGGAGTTCGAAGACGTGGCCGACCATTGCACCGTGTGCCACAAATGTTTCAATCCATGCCCGGTGGATATCGACTTCGGCGATGTGTCGATGAACATGCGCAATCTGTTGCGCAAGATGGGCAAGCAGAGTTTCAATCCCGCCAAATCGCTGGCGATGGCCTTTCTCAATACAACGAAGCCTGAGAGCATCAAGATTCTGCGCACGTTGTCGATCGAATGGGCTTACAACCTACAGCGCTTGGGTAATCGCGTATTGGGCGCGATAGGTCGCAGGCAGACTGCGCATCCGCCGCTCACGCGCGGCAAGCCGGCGATACAAGCGCAGGTGATTCATTTCATCAACAAGAAAATGCCTGGCAATCTGCCGAAGAAGACGGCGCGCGCGCTGCTGGACATCGAAGATGCCGATGTCGTACCCGTGATCCGCGATCCGCAGAAAACACATACGGATTCAGAAGCCGTGTTTTATTTTCCGGGATGCGGATCGGAGCGCCTTTTCTCGCAAGTGGGTCTGGCCACGCAGGCTATGCTCTATCACGTCGGCGTGCAAACGGTACTGCCTCCCGGCTATTTGTGCTGCGGCTATCCACAACGAGGTGCCGGGCAATATGACAAAGCGGAGAAGATCAGCACCGACAATCGTGTGCTGTTCCATCGTGTCGCCAACACGCTCAACTACCTCGACATCAAGACCGTCGTTGTCAGTTGCGGTACCTGTTACGACCAGCTCACGATGTACGAATTCGAAAAAATATTTCCGGGCTGCCGCTTGATCGACATTCACGAATTCCTGCTCGAGAAAGGCGTCAGACTGGAAGGCGTCAGCGGCACGCGCTACATGTATCACGATCCCTGCCATACACCGATGAAACTGCAAGACCCGATGAAAACGGTCAACGCGTTGATCGGCATGGATGACGGCAGCAAGATCGAAAAGTCGGATCGCTGCTGCGGCGAAGCGGGCACGCTAGCCGTCGCGCGCGCCGACATTTCGACGCAGATTCGTTTCCGCAAGGAAGAGGAACTTCAGAAAGGCGCGGACAAACTGCGCGCCGATGGCTTCGACGGCCCGGTCAAAGTACTGACATCGTGTCCGGCTTGCCTGCAAGGTCTGCAGCGTTTCAATGACGACATCGAAAATCTGGATTCCGATTACATCGTCGTCGAGATTGCCCGTAAAGTTCTCGGCAAAGAGTGGCTGCCGGAGTATGTGACGCGCGCCAACAACGGTGGAATTGAACGCGTACTGCTGTAGTACAGCCATCACCAATTATCGGGAAAGCCGATAACTTGCATTTATCGGAAAAATCGATAATATTCGTATATCGACTTTCCCGATAATTGGTGCAACTATGCAGCAAGCTCTCTCCACGTCGGCACAAACAGGCTACGTTCTCGCCAGCCGGCGCAAAGCGTTGAAGCTTTCTCAGCAAGCCATCGCGTCGAAACTGAGCATCAGTCAGAACAGACTGTCCGAGCTTGAGGAAAACCCCGCGCGGCTGACACTGGACAGACTCCTGGCTTTGGTCAATG
>DASUGV010000203.1:0-2462 GCA_036273835.1 Rhodocyclaceae bacterium | reverse complement strand
TCCTACAAATGCGTTGAGCAGCGCCACGATATCTTCGCGTGTTGTCGTTTCGTCGAAGCTCACGCCCAACGACGATGCGGAGACACGGCGGAGGTTGTAGCCCGCAGTCCGTGCGGCGGCGTTGATCGCGGCCGTGTGAGTATTGGTGGCGACATCGAGCGAATCGAAAAAACTATTTGTCATTAATTTGAAACCGGCCTTTTTCACGCCCGCTGCAAAAATCGCAGCGAGACGATGAATGCGCGCAGCGATGGTGCGCAACCCGGCAGGCCCATGATAGATCGCGTACATGCCAGCCATGTTGGCGAGCAGTACTTGCGAGGTGCATATGTTGGAGTTCGCCTTCTCGCGGCGGATGTGCTGTTCGCGCGTCTGCAGCGCCATGCGCAATGCCGTCTTGCCGCGCGTGTCTTTCGACACCCCGATGATGCGGCCCGGCACGGCGCGCGCGTTGGCTTCGCGCGTCGCAAAGAAGGCGGCGTGCGGACCGCCGAATCCCATCGGCACGCCGAAGCGTTGCGAAGATCCGAGCGCGATGTCGGCGCCCATTTCGCCCGGGCTCTTCAACAGCACGAGCGCCATCAGATCCGACGCAACTGCGACGACGGCGCCGCGTGCTTTCAGTCCGGCGATGGTATCGCTCAGATCGATCACCTCGCCCCGCGCATTGGGATATTGCAGCAGCGCGCCGAACACATCGTGCGATGCGGCCTCGCTCGCTTCGCCGAACACCAGCTCGAAGTCGAAGAAACTCGCTCGCGTCTTGATGACGTCGATGGTCTGCGGAAAGGCGGCGGCATCGACGAAGAATTTCTTCGACGCGCTCTTCGATACGCGCCTTGCCATTGTCATAGCCTCGGCAGCGGCGGTGGCTTCGTCCAGCAAGGAAGCGTTCGCCAACTCCATGCCGGTGAGGTCGATCACCATCTGCTGATAGTTGAGCAGCGCTTCGAGGCGGCCTTGTGCGATCTCTGCCTGGTACGGCGTGTAAGCGGTGTACCAGCCGGGATTCTCCATCACGTTGCGCAGAATGACGCCTGGCGTGAACGTGCCATAGTAGCCCATGCCGATGCACGATTTCATGATCGTGTTCTTGTCCGCGATCGCTCGCAGCCGCGACAAAGCTTCCTGTTCTGGTATCGCGTCCGCGATCGGCAGCGGTACGTTCGAGCGGATCGCCGCGGGAACGGTTTGCGCGATCAACGCGTCCAGCGTCGGCACGCCGAGCACCGCCAGCATGGCGGATTGCTCGTGCGCATCGGGGCCAATGTGGCGGCCGATGAAATCGTCGCGTTGTTCGAGTTCGGAAAGCGGGGAGGAGAGGGGCTGGGTCATGGTGCTTCTCGTTTTAGTTACTTGTCATCTTCGTGAAGATGCGGTGTCTTTTAAAGTTGCTGGATCCCGCCTTCGCGGGAGGTGAATTCCCGCTTTGGCGGAAATGAAGACATGGGTCAAACACGCTGATGGCGAGCTACGACTTCGTCTATCACTATGCGCAAGAATTTCTTGGCAAGTTCGGGCGCAAGTCCGTGTGCAAAGGCCAGTTGCTCAATGCGCTTCATCTGCGCTGCCTCGCGTGCTCCCTCCGTGGCGGGCAGGTTGTGCTTCTTCTTGAGCTGGCCGACTTCTGCCGTCAGGTCGAAACGTTTCGCGAGCAGTGCAACGAGTTGTTCGTCGATCTCATCTATGTGCTGACGCAATGCTGCGAGTTCGTCATTCATTTTCAAATCCCGTCATTCCCGCGAAGGCGGGAATCCAGTGTTCTAGTGCCATCGAATTTCGCGTGAATGACGGCTATGAATCTCGCTCGGCCGCACGCTTGAAGCGCAGCAGCACGTCGAAGAAAAATAGCGCCAGTATCAAAGCCGTCAGCACCTTGCCGCGCGTCAGCACGAGAAAGACGAGCGCCATGCCGCCGGCGACGATTGCGCATTCGCGCAGTCTTTGCAGCGGATCTTTCGGGGCAGATTGTTTTTTCTTGGCCATCAACTAACTGAGGCCTCGTAGCCTTTGGCATCCATCAATGCGTCGAGATCGGATACGTTGGCGGGCTTCAGCTTGAATAGCCAATTGGCATACGAGTCGGCATTCACGCTTTCGGGCGAGTCGACGACGTCCTGATTTGCACCGACGATTTCGCCCGAGACGGGCGCATAAATATCGGAGGCTGCCTTGACCGATTCCACGATGGCGACTTCTTCGTTCTTTTTCACTGTGCGGCCGACCTCCGGCAATTCGAGGAACACTATATCGCCGAGGGCCTGTTGAGCATGGTCGGTGATGCCGATGGTGACGGTGCCGTCGGCTTCGAGACGAATCCATTCGTGCGAGGCGGTGTATTTCAGATTGCCCGGAGTGTTCATGGTGATGCTCCTTTAAGTTAATTCTTCATGATGTCGAGACCAACACTTTGCCGTTGCGCACGAAAGGCGGTTTCACGACGCGTGCCTGCAGACGTTTGC
>DASUGV010000202.1:0-2170 GCA_036273835.1 Rhodocyclaceae bacterium | reverse complement strand
ACCAGCAACAAACTACCGCCGAGACCCAATGTCGCAAATAGCTCGAAGCCCGACAGATCGAAACTGATCGAGGTGGAGAACAGGACTCCTTCCAGATCCTTCGCGTCATACAACGGACGAGCCCACGCCACGAATGCGGCGATGCTGCCGTGGGTCACCGCGACGCCCTTCGGCCTTCCGGTGGAGCCCGACGTATATATGACATATGCAAGGTTGGCGGACGACGCCATTCGGCCGGGATTGTCGCAACGCTGCGAAACATGCGGCCAATCCCGATCGATGCAGAAAATCGGGGCGCCACAGGGCGGAATTTTTTCCAGTAACGATTGCTGAGTTACCAACAAGGATGGCTTTGCATCGTTCAGGAAATAGGCGAGACGCTCGGTGGGATGGTTTGGATCGAGCGGTACGTAGGCGCCTCCAGCTTTGAGTATGGCCATCAATCCAATCATCATATCGAACGAGCGTTCCACGCAGAGTCCGACGGTCTTGTCCGGACCGACACCCTCTCCGCGAAGGTAATGCGCCAATCGATTGGCGCGATCATTCAGTTCGGCATAAGTCAGCGATGCGCTGTCGGAGGCGATGGCGATCGCTTGGGGCGTCCGCGTTGCCTGCTGCTCGAATATCTCGTGGAAGCATTGTTCGCGCGGATATGCTTTTGTCGTATCGTTCCATTCAACGACGATCTGTCGATAAGCATCGCCAGACAGCAATGACAGTTCGGAAAGCCGGCGCGCGGAATCCTCGACGATGGTACGAACCAAGGCCTCGAAATGTTCCGCCATGCGCGCGACGGTATCGGCTCTGAATAGATCGGTGTTGTATTCGAGATTGGCCGACAATCGCTTGTCCTGTTCGACGATTTGGAATAGCAAATCGCATTTGGCCGTCTGGTTCTGCGCCGTATCCGCTTGCTTCACCTGCAGGCCGGGTAGCTGCAGGCTGCCCATGGGCGTGTTCTGCAAAATGAACATGACTTGGAAGAGTGGTGAATAGCTCAAGCTGCGTTCGGGATTGAGTACTTCCACCAAGTGCTCGAACGGCAGATCCTGGTGAGCATAGGCACCCATCGCAACCTCGCGAACCTGCGCCACGAGGTCCGTGAAACGAGGATTGCCCGACAGGTCGTTGCGCATCACCAGCGTATTGGCAAAAACGCCGATGAGGTTTTCGATTTCAGCGCGATTGCGATTGGCGATGGCTGTGCCGACCAGGATATCGGTTTGTCCTGCATAGCGTGCAAGCAATACGTCGAAAGCGGCCAGCAATACCATGTACAACGTTGCGTCGTTGTGTTGAGCGATTTGTCGCAGACCGGCAGTCAGAGTTTCGTCCAGCGCAAACCAGTGACTAGCTCCTTTGTATGTTTGCAGCGCGGGACGCGGAAAATCCGTCGGCAGTTCCAACAATGCCGGCGCGCCTGCAAGACGATCCTGCCAATAATCGAGTTGCTTTTTCAGCACCTCGCCTTGCAGCCATTGACGTTGCCAGTGAGCGAAGTCGGCATATTGAATGGGCAATTCCGGTAGAGGCGATATGTCGCCACACCGATAAGCTTCATAGAGCGCACCCACTTCCTTGGTGAGCACGCCCAGCGACCAGCCATCCGAAGCGATGTGATGCAGCGTAAAGAGCAATACGTGATCTGCGTCATTCAACTTGATGACCGTGATGCGGATAGGCGTCTCTTGTTCGAGCCGGAACGGACGTTTGGCTTCCGCCGCGGCAAGACGTTTGGCCTGCTGCTCGGCAGCCCCCTGCGGCAGATGGGACAAGTCGACGAGCGAGATCGCGAACACTTGCGGGCTTGCGATCACTTGCACGGGCTGGCCTTCCCGCGTCGTAAAGGTCGTACGCAGCGATTCGTGACGGCGGACGATCTCGTTCAGCGTACGTTCCAGTATCCGCAGATCAAGCGCGCCCGGCAAGCGCAATGCCATTGGCATGTTATAGAATGGATTCTCCGGCTCCAATAGCGCCAGGAACCAGAGACGTTGTTGCGCAAATGACAACGGCAATGGTTTGTCTCTGGACACCGGCACGATGACGGATGCACGGCCAACCTGCCCCATTTCTGTCTGCCCCGCGTCTCCCGCCGCTTCCAGTCGCTTGGCAAGCTCCGCGATGGTCGGCGCTTCGAAGAAGAGATGTAGGGGCAGATCGATCC
>DASUGV010000201.1:0-2473 GCA_036273835.1 Rhodocyclaceae bacterium | reverse complement strand
GGCCACCTTACTTCATTCAAGGTGCTGGACTATTTTTCAACGACTACGATTCGGAAAACGTTCATTCACTGTGGAACAAGCTGCGCCGAGATTTGTGGACGCTGTATCGCGGCTGGGGCTTTCTGGATGATGAGATTCTAGGACTGAAGCAAGCACTGGAAAATGCCATCGATCGACATCCGCTCTACACACGCAAACCGGATATTCCTGCTGATGCAGTCGCTTTCGTGGTCGGCGCAGGCCCGTCGCTCGATGGATTGTTACCCGTGTTACGCGCTTATGCCGACAAGGCTTTCATCGTCAGTTGTGGCAGCGCGATCACGGCGCTCGCGCGCGCAGGCATCAAACCCGACCTGCATGTCGAAATAGAACGTACCTATATGACATATGTGGTGCTGGACGATCCGCAGACGCGAGATTTCGTCAAAGACGTGCCTATTGCGGCCTTGTCTATCATGCATCCGGCTGTGTTTACGGCAACGACGAAGCCGCTGATGTTTTTGAAAGAAATCGACATGGGTGCGCATCTGTGCGATTTCTTCGGCGAATACCAGCACTTTCGCAGCGGTCCAACTTGCACCAACGGTGGCTTGGACATTGTGCTGCGTATGGGTTTCAAGCGAGCGTATCTATTTGGCATCGACTACGGTTTCCGCGATCCGGCGCAGCATCACTCGAAAGCGTCGATCTATTTCGACAAGACCTCCGCGAAGAGCGACGACCTGGAACGTATCGTCGACTTCACGCATGAGGCGCACAAAGTCGGCTTGCCGGTGCCCGGCAATTTTAGCGAAGGCATTTTATCGACAGAAATTTTTATTCACTCTCGCGACTCGATGGCGATCTCGGTTGCCGAACATCCCGATGCGAAAGTATTCAATTTCAATGATGGCGCCAAAATTTCTGGCACCCATCCATTAAAAGATGAAGATCTTGCATTGGAATTGGACGCGTCCGCAAAGCCTGCGTTAGTGAGCGCGGCGATGTCGGCTTTCACCGACGACTACGATGCCGACCCCTTCGATCGTTTGAATATGCTGATCGAGCAGGTCGTCGCAGTGCGCGAAGATTTGACGCGTATCCTGTCAGGCGAACTCAAGTCGAAGATGGATGTGGCCGACAAACTCTACGACATGCATCACTATCTGTTCGACGAGCGCCACCAGTCCGCGCAGATATTTCCTTTGGTAAGAGGCTCGATGTTGCATATGGGGCGATTCCTGTACGACTGCATGGCAATGATTCGCGACGAGAAAACAGCACTCGAATATGCGCGTTTTGGTTTCGACTTGTTCGATCGCTTCCTGGCCGCGGGACAGGAAAACATCGTTAGTCTGCATGAACTTGGCAGGGCACGGCAGGAAGCCCATCGCGTAGCCGAACACGCCTCACAAAAAGGAGTGGCAGCATGATCGATGGGAAATCCATTCTCATTACCGGCGGTACAGGTTCGTTCGGACGCCGTTTCGTCAAAACCGTATTGGAGCAATACAATCCACGCCGCATCGTCGTATATTCGCGCGACGAATTGAAGCAGTACGAAATGCAACAGGAATTTACCGATGATCGCATGCGTTTTTTTCTCGGCGACGTGCGCGATGCAGAGCGCACGCGCCAGGCGTTTCGCGATATCGATGTCGTCGTGCATGCCGCTGCGCTGAAGCAAGTGCCGGCCGCCGAATACAATCCGATGGAGTGCATCAAGACCAACATCAACGGCGCGCAGAATGTCATCAATGCCTGCATCGACAACGAGGTGGAGCGCGTCATAGCGTTGTCCACCGACAAAGCGGCCAATCCGATCAACCTGTATGGCGCGACCAAGCTTGCGTCCGACAAATTATTCGTATCGGCAAACAACATTGTCGGTGATCGCCGCACACGTTTTGCCGTCGTACGCTATGGCAACGTAGTAGGTTCGCGCGGTTCGGTCGTGCCATTTTTCCAAAAGCTTATTCGCGAAGGCGCCAAGGATCTGCCGATCACCGACGTACGCATGACGCGCTTCTGGATCACGTTGCAGCACGGCGTGGATTTCGTGATCAAGAATCTCGCCCGCATGCATGGCGGCGAAATATTCGTGCCGAAAATTCCATCGTCATTGATGACCGACTTGGCAGAGGCGATCGCGCCGGGCATGCCTATCCGCAATATTGGCATACGGCCGGGCGAGAAATTGCACGAGGTGATGGTGCCGGAAGACGATGCGCATCACACCATCGAATTCAAAGAGCACTATGTCATCACGCCGAGCATTACTTTTTATGCGCAACCGAACTACAAAGTGGATGCGACCAGCGAGCGCGGTGTGCCGATGAGCGAAGGTTTCGAGTACAGCTCAGGGACCAATCCGCATTTTCTGAGCGTGGATGAGATTCGTGCGCTCATCGCATCTACCGAGGTGGAGCGGCGTGCAATTTGAGTATGCCCGGAAAATGTATGCTAATGACATTGTTTTAGGTTTGCAATTCCC
>DASUGV010000200.1:0-6176 GCA_036273835.1 Rhodocyclaceae bacterium | reverse complement strand
ACACGAACGATGATTTCCTGTTTCTCTGTACGTGAGTTGTCGCCCATTTTTTCAAACTTCTTGTAGAGTTTTTCAACTTCGCGATGATCGTCCATCAGTATTTTGATAGCTTCCGGCTCGCGCGTATTGGCAGATCGGGTTGTCGGCATGATGATCTCCTATTGAGGTAGGTGGTCTGGCAGCAATCGGCGTGCCCATGCGTGCGCTTGTGGCACGTTACAATTCCATTGTCATGTTGGAGTTGGCTTGCGTCCGAACGCGGTGAATCAGATTCAACCATGATCGCATCAACAAAAAAGCCCTGCGAAATGCCAGGGCTTTTTTGTGGTGATCTCTCTCCGTATTTGCTACGGAGGTAAGATCGCCAAGGAAATAATCAGCCGAAATTTGTCGCGGCAAAATTCCAGTTGACGAGGTGGTTGAGGAAGGTCTCGACAAACTTTGGGCGCGCATTGCGATAGTCGATGTAGTAGGCGTGCTCCCATACATCGATGGTGAGCAATGGCTTATCGCCCGTCGTCAACGGTGTGCCCGCAGGACCCATGTTAACGATGTCGACCGAGCCGTCGGATTTCTTCACCAACCATGTCCAGCCGGATCCGAAATTGCCGACAGCGCTTTTGGTAAAGGCTTCCTTGAATGCGTCGAAGCTACCCCACTTTGTATTGATGGCCGTCGCTAGCGCGCCGCTCGGGACACCACCGCCGGAGGGTTTCATGCAATTCCAGAAGAACGTGTGATTCCATACCTGCGCGGAGTTGTTATAAATGCCACCAGAAGACTTCTTGATGATGTCTTCCAGTTTGGCGTTCTCGAATTCGGTGCCTTTGATCAGATTATTGAGATTGGTGACATAAGCTTGATGGTGCTTGCCGTAGTGATAATCGAAAGTTTCTTCCGACAGATGTGGTGCCAAGGCATTTTTTGGGTAGGGTAGTGGCGGCAGAGCGTGTTCCATGGTCAAACTCCTTCTTGATGATTCAATGAATAGCCCGGCTAGTTTAGTCAGACGGGTAGGGTCTTACAACTTGGTTGCGTTCAACTTAATCTTGTTCGTTTTCAAAACCTGAGCATGCGCTGTGCCATCGGTCAGCCGGACATTTAGTGCGTCGCCTTCACGCAATGTCAATACGCTGCGGATAATTGTGCCATCAACATTGCGCACGATCGCGTAGCCGCGCTGCAGTACCTCATCCGGGTTGAGGTGAGCCAAATGATTGCTCAGCGCGTCAAGTCGCGCCTGCGCTGTTTCAAGCCGGTGATGTACGCAGGCCTGCAAACGTGCGCGTAAGGAGGGTAGTCGCGAAAGCAAGCTTTGTATGTGCGGTTTATGTTGAACCAGACGAGCCGACAGCGCCGATAGCTGCTTGTGTTGCGCGTTGAGGGATTGTTGTCGTGCATGCCGCAAACGCAGCGCCAGGTTTTCGAGCGTCGAGCGGCCGCGAGCGAATCGTTCGCGTGGATGCACCAAATGGCGTTGAGCGATGTCCAGACGTTGAGAAGCGCTATTCAGATGTTGTCGTGTGGCGCGTTGCAAATTGCGTTCGATTTGTGGCAGCCGCGCGCGCAAGTCGACGAGTCCTGCACTGATTGCCTCGGCCGCTGCGGTCGGTGTGGCGGCACGCAGATCGGCCGCGAAGTCGCTGAGGGTCGTATCGGTCTCGTGACCGACGCCGCTGACTACTGGCACTTTGCATGCGCGAATGGCGCGTACGACGGCTTCTTCATTGAAGGCCCACAGATCTTCAATGCTGCCGCCGCCACGGCAGACGATAAGCGCTTCGATGCCATCGGCATGACTTCGCGCGTTGGCCAAAGCGATGGCGTCCGCAATCTGTATGCCGGCAGCATGGCCCTGTACCGGCGTCGGGTAGATCACCACGCACAGACTGGGCGCTCGGCGTTTTAGCGTTGCCAGCACATCTCGCAGCGCGGCGGCGGCAAGCGAGGTGACAATGCCGATCGTTTGCGGCAAACGCGGCAACGGACGATGAGCCGCACTATCGAAAAGTCCTTCGGCCTCGAGTTTGGCTTTGAGCCGCAAGTAGGCTTCATAGAGATTGCCCAGACCGCTGTGGCGGATTGTCTCGACCGACAATTGCATTTCGCCGCGCGGCTCATACACCGTCAATTGCGCGCGCACTTCGATACGAGTGCCCTCGATCAATTGGAAGGGTAGGAACTGAGCGCGATTGCGCCACATGACGCAGCGCATTTGGGCGACATCATCTTTCAGAGTGAAATAGATGTGGCCTGAAGCGGCGTGTGTGAGATTGGATACTTCACCTACGACCCAAGCGAGCGCAGTCGACGATTCCAGGACAAGACGCGCGCGTCGGACAAGCTCCGACACAGGTATCGCAGAAGTGCCTACAGGGGCATCGGTGCTTGCAGCGCTATGCATGCTGTGGATTGTAGCCAAATCCACATGGCGCGCCGCTGCGGTTGCGACGACAATGAAAAAAGACATTTAACACGTTGACACTTTTATCAATTTATAAGCTATTGATTTATATGCAAAGTAACAATAGCTTCATTTTTGATCGCCGCAAAAAAAGTCCTTGCGGGAAGACTACTTAGCGCAAGCGGATGGCGGGTACTCACACAGTTGTCCACAGATTCTGTGGATTTCTATTTCGCACATTTTGATCGAGGGTTTTCCCTTACCACCCAACCGATCGCGCTTGCTCTGCGGATACATGAAAGGCTAAAGTTCCGCGCCTGACATTGCTACTCGGAGTCGCTTCTGTGCTTGACATTATTCGCGCGGCTGGTTGGCCGATCATTCCGTTGTTGTTTGCTTCGGTCATAGCGTTGGCGCTCATCATCGAACGTGCTGTCTCGTTGCGTCGCAGTCACATTGTGCCGCCCGGTTTTCTCGACAAGTTGCTGAGCGAACTCCGCCAAGGTGGTGTGAGTGACGATCTAATCAAACGTGTCGCAATACACTCGCCGCTGGGTAAGGTGCTCGCCGCAGGTTTGCGTAATGTGCGTTCGTCGCGCGAAGTGATGAAGGAGTCGATCGAAGAAGCCGGCCGCGGTGTCGCGCACGATCTCGAACGCTATCTCACCACCTTGGGTACGATTGCAACCGTAACGCCGCTGCTGGGTTTGTTCGGCACGGTCGTGGGCATGATCGAATTATTCGGAGCGCAGTCGCCCACTGGCGGCACTGATCCCTTGCAGCTTGCGCATGGCATATCGGTGGCGCTCTACAACACTTGCTACGGTTTGATCGTAGCGGTCCCCTCGCTGATCGCATACAGGCATTATCGCGCTCATGTCGATAGCATAGTGATCGACATGGAACAGCAGGCGATCAGATTGGTTGAAGTCGTTCACGGCGAGCGCCGTACTACCGCCGCCGCCAAATAGAGAGCGCATCATGGACTTTCAACGCGGTCGCAATAGGGAAGCGCTCGAGATCAATCTGATTCCGCTCATCGACGTGTTGCTGGTGATCATCATCTTCCTGATGTTGACGACGACCTATTCCAAATTTTCGGGCCTGGAAATAAATCTACCGACTTCCGATGCGCCGCCTTCGCAAGAGCAGCCGAGCGAAATCGATATCGCCGTGACCGCTTCTGGCGACGTCATTATCAATCGCACGCCCTTGAGCGGTCACGCCGTCAATGCGATTGTCGAGGTACTGCGTCGCATAGCGCCAACGAGCGGTAAAGCGCCAGTAGTGGTCATCAACGCCGATGCCAAGGCAAACTTCCAGGCCGTTGTCGACGTCATGCAGGCCGCGCAGAAAGCAGGCTTGCCAGCGGTGAGTTTTGCCACCCAGGCAGCCGGACGCCAATAGCGTTCCGGCGATCGAAACCTTCATGCCACACTCGCGGCCAGCCTGGTGGCAAACACGCGGGCCGTCTTCGTGGTTATGGTTGCCGCTCGGGCTATTGTTCAAGATCATCGCCGCGAGTCGTCGTGCGCTATATCGCATTGGCATAATCTCTTCCTATCGGCTGTCCGTGCCGGTCATCGTGGTTGGCAATATAGCGGCGGGTGGTAGCGGCAAAACGCCTGTCGTGATCTGGCTGGTGGATGCGTTGCGCCGGCGAGGGCTGTCGCCTGGAATTGTTTCGCGTGGTTACGGTGGCTCGGCGCGGACGCCCACTGCTGTGTATGCCAATGGCAACTATGCCGTTGTCGGCGACGAACCGATATTGCTTGCACGCCGCGCGATGGCGCCGCTATGGGTCGGGCACGACCGTGTCGCTGCCGCGCGGGCGTTGCTGGCAGCCAATCCGGCGGTGAATGTCATTGTCACTGACGACGGTTTGCAGCACTACACCTTACAACGCGATGTCGAGATTCTTGTTCTCGACGAAGCCGTGCTTGGCAATCGGTTTCCGTTGCCGGCCGGACCACTGCGCGAGCCGCTTTCTCGCATCCGGCAAGCGACCCTGACTTTGGCGCATGGTGTCTTGAGCGATTCCTTACGCGCAGATCTTGATGGCGCCAATGTAATGGCAATGCGCTTGCAGCCTGGTCGTTGGTATCGCCTTGGCGATCCCTCCGATCAGTGCGAGCCGGCCTATCTGCAAAGCATTCGGACGCGTGCCGTGGCCGGCATTGGGCGACCGGAACGCTTCTTCCGTACGCTACACGATCAGGGGATTTCACCAATTGAAGCGCGTGCTTTTCCCGACCATTACCCATTCAGCAAAGATGATCTTTCGCTTGGCGATGCAGACGCGTTGCTGATGACGGAGAAGGATGCGATAAAATGCGCGCATATAGCACCTCGTGAAACCTGGGTGTTGCCAGTGGACGCTGTGATCGACGATGCGGCGCTGGATTTAATTGTGGAGCGTTTGCATGGACCCAAAGCTGCTTGAAATCCTTGTTTGTCCGGTGTGCAAAGGCCCGCTTGAATCGCGCCGGGCGGCTCAGGAACTGGTATGCAGACCCTGCCGTCTCGCGTATCCGATTCGCGACGGCATTCCGGTGATGCTGGCCGACGATGCGCGTCAGCTCTCCGCAGCCGAAGTCGAGCGTTGATCGATCCGTGAATATTCCTTTCAAAGTTGTCATCCCTGCTCGTTATGCCTCGACGCGGCTGCCGGGCAAACCGTTGGCGGATATCGCCGGTAAGCCGATGGTCGTGCGAGTGATGGAGCGCGCTCACGCTTCGGGTGCGCAGGCCGTGTGGGTGGCGACGGATCATGAGGGCGTTGCTGAGGCAGTCCGCGCAGAAAATGGCAATGTCATTATGACTCGTGCCGATCATCCGAGCGGTACCGACCGACTCAGCGAGGTAGCAGGCACACTGGGCTGGAGCGATGACACCATTGTCGTGAACGTTCAAGGCGACGAGCCGCTGATCGATCCTGCCATCATTGCGCGCGTGGCCGCCGCGCTGACGGCGGACACGGAAGCCTCCATTGCCACCGCCGCTCACGCTATTCATGACGCCGCAGAATTTCTCAACCCCGCAGTGGTTAAGGTTGTCAGCGACACGCGGAACCGGGCGCTATACTTTTCACGTGCGCCGATTCCTTATGCCCGTGATGCATTCGGTGCTGGACAAATATCCGCGGGACAATTATTGCCGGCGGCTTTGAACGCCGCCAGGCATGTTGGCCTGTATGCGTATCGGGTAGCTTTTCTGCGCGCCTACGGTCAACTGGCGCCCGCGCCGTTCGAGAGTATCGAAATGCTGGAGCAGTTGCGCGCGTTGTGGCATGGTTACCGAATTCGCGTCGAAATGCTGAGTGAAGCCCCGCCCAGCGGTGTCGATACGCAGGAAGATTTGATCAGGGTGCGTCAGTATTTCGAGCAAGCATGAGACATTAAAAAAATATTCGAGGAGAAATCGCCATGCGTTTGATTTTGTTGGGACCACCTGGTGCGGGTAAAGGCACGCAAGCCAAATTCATTGCCGAGCGCTTCGGCATTCCGCAAATTTCGACTGGCGACATGCTGCGTGCCGCTGTCAAAGCTGGCACGCCGCTGGGTCTCGCCGCGAAGAAAGTGATGGACGAGGGCAAACTGGTGTCAGATGACATTATCATCGGCCTGGTCAAAGAACGTTTGACACAGCCGGATTGCGCCAATGGCTATATGTTCGATGGTTTTCCGCGCACGCTGCCGCAAGCGGATGCGTTGCGGGAATCGAAGGTCGCTCTCGACGTGGTGCTGGAAATCGATGTGCCCGACAGCGCGAT
>DASUGV010000199.1:0-3249 GCA_036273835.1 Rhodocyclaceae bacterium | reverse complement strand
AAAATTAACCATATGTCATAAGATGCTTGCGCTGTGGTGTCGTTCACCCGATTCGTTGTCGAATCAAAGCGCGTCGATGATGCGCATCAGATTGCCAAATTCCACCGGCTTGACCAGATGCATCTCGAAACCCGCATCGACAGCGGCGCGCTTGTCGCTGTCTTGCCCGTAGCCGGTCATCGCAATCAGCCGCGCATTTCGAAGCGTCGGGATTTCGCGCATGCGGCGCGCAACTTCGTAGCCGGTCATGGTTGGCAAACCCAGGTCGAGCAATACGATATCGATCGGATTGGAGGTGGCGACCCGTAAAGCCTCTGACCCATCATAAGCGACCGTTACCTCGTGACCGGATAATTGAAGCAGCGTTGCGATGCTGTCCGCGGCGTCCCGGTTGTCGTCGACCACCAGAATCTTGCGACCGCCTCGCGCCGGTGTTTGTGCGGGCGTAGCTTCGCTTGGGGCAATCTCCTTTTGAACTGCCATCGGAAAGGTCACCGTAAACGCGCTGCCGCGCTCGACCCCTTCGCTCAACACGCTTACGGTGCCGCCGTGCATGGTGACGATGCTCTTGACCAGCGTGAGCCCGATGCCCAAACCGCCTTCGGATCGATCCAATCCTCGATTGCCTTGAACAAACAGTTCGAACACATTGGCCATCAAGGTTTCGGACATGCCAATGCCATTGTCCGCCACGCGCAGCGTCGCCATCGAACTGCTGGAGGTCAGCTCGATCTGTATGTGTCCGCCATTGTGGGTGTACTTGGCTGCATTGCTCAACAGGTTGACGATGACCTGCGTGAGCCGTGTGGCGTCGCCATTTATGACAGTCGGCTGATGCGGAAGATGCAGTTCGAACGTATGCCCATAGCTCTCAAGCGTGAAACGCATCGAATCGATAGCCGCTCGCAGCACGCCATTCAGGTCGACGGGTTCTTTGCGTAGCTGGATTTTTCCGCTGGTGATGCGGCTTACATCGAGCAGATCATCGACCAGTCGAGAAAGATGCATCACCTGCCTCCCGATCAACTCTGCATGCCGGGCAAGCTCAGGTGTATCGCTCATCGTTTTTAGAATGCTGACCGTATTGCCGATGGGCGCCAGCGGATTGCGCAACTCGTGCGAGAGCATGGCGATGAACTCGCTGATGCGTTGTCCTTCCGTTTCAAGCTGCTGCACGCGACGCCGCTCGGTCAGGTCGTGGACAATTTGCGCGAAACCACGCAGTTTGTTATTTCGATCGTACAGCGCAGTCAATGTAACGTCGGCCCACAACGTTGTGCCATCAGCTTTTTTCCGCCAGCCGACCGCTTCGGAAAAACCGATACTGCGCGCAATATCCAATTCGGTCTGCGGTTTGCCGTCGTAAACATCGTCCTCCATGTAGAAAATCGACGCTTCGCGACCAACCACTTCTTCTTGCCGAAATCCAAGCACGCGTTGCGCACCAGCATTCCAGCCCTGAACGACACCTTTTGCGTCGAGCATGAAGATCGCATAATCCTTGACGCCTTCGACGAGCAATCGAAGGCTCTCCTCGCTTTCTTCCAGCTTCCATTGATGACGTTGTCGTTCCGTGAGATCGCGGGTTATTTTGGAGAAACCGAGCAGCTCGCCGTTATCGTCGCGAATCGCAGTGATGACGACATTGGCCCAGAATTGCGAACCGTCTTTGCGAATGCGCCATCCCTCATCTTCGAAGCGGCCGAGTTCGCGCGCGTGCTGTAACTCCTTCGCCGGCCAGTCCGCCTTCAGCGCCTCGGGTTTGTAGAAAATGGAAAAATGACGTCCGATTATTTCATTCGCGGCATAACCCTTGATGCGTTGCGCACCGGGATTCCAGCTTGCGATGACGCCCTCGGTATCGAGCATGAAGATTGCATAATCATGCACGCTTTCGACAAGATGCCGAAAAATTTCGTCGCGATGATCGGACAAAGGAGGCAGCGACAAGGCGCTACGAAAGTTCAAGGCTGCGTCTCCTGGACGCCGGTGTTGCACATCTGACAATTACCAATAATGCAAAATTGACCAAACCCAACGTGTACTTCGTGTACATATTACTTCCCTTGAGTATGGATCCGAAGCCGCCTCGTTCGATTCGAAAACACAGCCACAGTTACTAGGGAGAAAATGTGTGTACGCTGATTTTAGCCATATAAAACAAGCATTGCTTGGATGGCCGGGCTCTCTCCTCGGCTCTCCATCTCCAATAAATGCAGCACTTCACCGCATGCCTTGCTCGTTGGGCCGCCATCGCATCTCCATCTTTTGCAAGATACGTGCCTTCTATAGTGACTGTTTTTGCGACGACGGCTTCTTACGCGGCCGAAAATATTGCAATGTCATTTTATTGCCGGGCGATTGCACGCCAAGCGCTGCGCTATTTGAAGGGAAGGTCAGGGTGAGCAGACCCTCCCGTTGAATTGGCAAGCGAGAAACAGCCGCTGTTTCTTGCTTATGCCATACGACTATTGGCGCGGCTCGCCGTTCTCATTCACCGTGATGGTGGGCCCTGGCGGCGCGCTCATCTGCACGCGATGTTCTACGCCGCGGAAGTTGTAAGTCACGTCCCAATAATCCGGCGGACCGCTTTGGGTTGTTTCGCAGTGACGCACATTGCGGCTGTCGTTGTTGTTTCCGACATTCGAGCCGATTGCGGCGCCTGCGACAGCGCCGCCAGCCGTGGCGATATCCCTGCCGCTTCCGCCGCCAATCTGATGCCCTAGAATGCCGCCGACAATCGCTCCGACGATGGCGCCGCCCACGTTCGAATTACGCCGTTGCGCGCTGACTTGTTCCCGCTCTATCCAGCAATGCCGGTCTGCGGGCCCCATTACGGCATGCACCGAGGTAACTGCCGTGTTGAACACAGGCTCGCCCGGACGGCGCCGATATTCGTAGGTGGGCGCGGGCAGCGGCTCGGGCGTTTCGACGACCCGGTGGCCGTGAGCGACAGCCGGCCGTACTGAGGATACGCGCTTATTCATACCCATTCTGGCAAGCGAATCGTAGCTACCCGGACGCAAGACCACGCAATTGCCCAGATAGCCTGCATCCTCGCAGACCTCCCAGCGACCGCTGTCGACGATCACCGATGAAGCGCGATCGTTGAAGCCGTTGTATTGAAAATTTCTGACCGGTTTATCGGTCGTAAACGCACGTCCACGAAAACCTTCGCCCTCGTAAAACGTGACCTGCGCAAAGGCCTCAACACAAGGCACGAGAAAAATTGCGCCGCATATGAATTTC
>DASUGV010000198.1:0-4800 GCA_036273835.1 Rhodocyclaceae bacterium | reverse complement strand
TTGCCATGAGGTCTCGGCCTCGACCCGCGCCATCAGTCGAGGCACATCGATCGATGGTCTGCCGACAAAGGTAAAACGAGCGTAGTGACCAGGAGGAAGGAATCCCCGCTCTACGTCGGCGATGCGTGAAGGGAAATCGCTCGACAAGGCGCAGTGCCACATTCTTACCCGGGCATCCGGATATTTTGCCGGATCGGTCCAACCATCCGGATGCACCGAACAATGCCGCCACGAGGTTAGCTGCATGCGCGACACTGTCCAGCCAAACCCATCGCATGCGTCGAAAACCTCTTTTGCCTTGCCCGTGAATGAATGACGGATGATCGGAACGGCGGGTAAATCGACAATAGCGAGTTGTGCGTCATCGCTCGTCGCGTTCGATAATCGTGACGGAAGAGACAAACTTACTTGCGAGTCGCTCAACACTTCGGTTGGCGGCTTGCCGAAGGCGCGCGAAAAAGCGCGGCTAAATGCGGCAACAGATCCATAACCAGTTTGCACCGCAAGATCGGTAATCGAACCCGCCTCTCCCCTCCGCAAACCGTCAAACGCATGCTGCAAGCGTAAACGGCGCACTGTGGCCATCGGCGTCTCTTTGACTTTCAACGTGTATATGCGCTGAAAATGGAAACGCGAGAGGCACGCCACATCCGCCAGCGTATCCAACTTGATATCGTCATCCAGATGGGAATCGAGATAATCCATCACGCGCGCGAGACGCCGATGATTGAACAAATACTGGTCGAAGCTCGGTTGTTTCATGATGAGAATTTCGAATAAATCAGCTTCTATTTAAGCACCTAGGATAGCAGGCCCAGGAAAAAGCTCGTCGCTGCGAATTGCATAATACGTGATGGATTGCAGGCACGACGTTCGGCGTGCTCAGTCGATTTGGCTGGGAAGTGGCCAAAAAAACGCCCGCGAAAGCGGGCGTGGAGACACGCGAGAAGATCCCGTTGAAGGCTGTTATGCCGACAACCCAACCAGCGTACTGGCAAATGCAGCGGACGTTTTGATCGAAATTGCTCTCTTGCGACTGGCCAGCGAAATTTCGCTTTCTACGGTTGCACCTGGCGACTATCTTCTTCGGGCCATTCGGAAAAAAAAGCCCGCAGCACGCTGCGGGCTAAAGGAGATGTGAGACGAGCCCTCAGATTACCGGTGAAAACCGCGCAAGTTTTGACTGTAATTGCTATGTTGCAATGATCGAAGAAAGAAAAATCACCTTATCGGCCCGCGTTGCCGCCGCTACAATTGCATCCCTTCTCAAGCGGATAGACCTCGTGCCGGATCGTGTTGAAGTACTGCTGCAATATCTTTGGCCCAAGCAAGCGCTGACTACGTTCGCGGGCTTCGTCGCGTCCAATCGCTGGGGCTGGGTAACGACGCGGATCATTGGCTGGTTCGTGAAAAAATATGCCGTTGACATGAACGAAGCGGCCAACCCGGACATAGGCAGTTATTCAAGCTTCAACGACTTCTTCACCCGCGCGCTCAAGCCGGGCGCACGTCCGTTGGCGGAGACCGATTTGATATGCCCCGTGGATGGCGCCGTCAGCCAGTTTGGTGCGATGGAACATGATCAAATCTTTCAGGCGAAAGGACATCGCTATACGACAACGGCGCTTGTCGGCGGCGACAAGGAATTAGCTGCGCAATTCGAGGATGGCAACTTTGCCACGCTGTACCTAGCGCCGAAGGACTATCACCGCATTCACATGCCCTGTGATGGACGCCTGCTGCGCATGATTCATGTCCCAGGTGAGCTGTTCTCCGTAAATCCAACGACCGCACGTGGCGTGCCTGGACTGTTCGCGCGCAACGAACGCGTGGTATGCGTTTTCGAATCGGAGCGCGGTACGTTTGTGCTCGCACTGGTGGGCGCAACGCTCGTTGGCAGCATGGCTACCGTATGGCACGGTGTCGTCAATCCACCACGACCGGGCAAGATACGCGAATGGCATTATGGCGATCAGCAGATCATCCTGAAAAAAGGCGATGAGATGGGCCGCTTCATGCTTGGCTCAACCGTGGTGATGTTATTTCCAAAAGACAAGCTGCAATTCAACGCCGCATGGGCGCCTGAGCGTGCGATTCGCCTGGGCGAGGCAATGGCCAACTATCATTCGTAGCATTCAAGTTTTTGCAAGCGGGGCCGTAACTGCACACGAAGGGCAAAATTTTCGTGGAGTCTTCTATGGTCGCGGCAATCGGTTCATCGCCATCCGTTGTAGCTAATACCGGCACATCGGCATTCGGTCTGGAAGCTCAGGTCGCGCAGTATAAAAAGCAGTTGGCTGATTGCGTCAATTGCACCGCTACTGCAAATTCGCAAGCCGGCAAAACACTGATTCAAACACTGACGAACAAGATCAGCTCGGCCCAAGCACGCATCGAAGCGCTGACTAGTTCCAATTCCACGCATCAAACGGTCGCCGCCACAAATGCTATTGATACGACTTCATCGACTACACCGGGTCAAAGCAAGGGATCGATCGACGTCCTCGCTTGATTGATCGCTGCGCCGACATTGCATCGAGCGCAGCGAAGCTTCAGTCAGGATTTACTGCGCAATTACTTCTTCATCGTATCCTTGCTCATGGTGTCTTTGCCCATGGCATCTTTGTTCATCGAATCCTTCTTCATCTCGTCCTTACCCATCGCATCTTTTTTCATTGCGGGTTTGTGAGTTTTTTTCTTCATGCTGTCTTTCGACATGCTGTCCTTTTTCATGTCGTCCTTTGACATGGAATCTTTCGCCATATTGTCCTTCTTCATCATGTCATCGGCGGCAAAAGTTTGCGTGACGGTAAAGCACATGCATGCGGTCATGAGTGCAACGAGTAATTTGTTCATGGTTTCCCTTGTGTTAAAAAAATGAAAAGAGATCGGCTGCTATGCCGGACTTTCAGGAGAGTTGAGCAATATGTTGAACATGTTCAACTTCTTCCGAATCGATTGCTGACGCACCTTCTCGTGCCACCTTCGCGCGTCACTAACCATATTGCATATAACCTTGGTCAAAGTGAGGTAGTCAGCCGTATCAGCCAATCCGGCGAGGCCTGCACTGCCCACGTTTCCAGCCACTTGTCGCCACCGCTGAGAATCGACACACCGAGCAACAGTACAACGACGCCCAACACCTGCTTGCCGATGGTGCCCGCGCTGGATAGCCTTCCGCGCAGCTTGCCTACGAGTTGCCTGGACAACGATCCAATGAATACCATCGGCATACTCGCGCCGAGACCAAATATCAGCATCAACAGCATCACTTGGACGAGACTCTTACCCTGACTTGCCAGCGTGATCGCCGTGCCCAATGTAGGCCCGACGCATGGACTCCAGACGACGCCAAGCAAGGAACCGAGAACGAACTGCCCTGCGAGCCCGTCCAGCGATATCCGCGACGCCAATGTTTGTCCGGCGTTCGAAATACTCGACATGACTGTCGCAAAACGTGCCTGCAGTGTTGACGACAGCAGCAGTACACCCATCGCGATCAGCATCGCAGCGGCCAGTTGCTGCACGATGGTCTGATCGATTCCAAGCGATACGCCAAGACTGGCAATGAGCACGCCGATCAACGTAAATGACAAAGTCATTCCAGCTGCCAGTGCATAAGGGCCGAAGCGATGCGCAGCGGCGGCCGTCGCCAGAACAACCGGTAGCAATGGCAGCACGCAGGGCGATAAGACGGAAAGCGCACCTGCGACGAGGGCCAGTGCATAGCTACCCAATCCAATTGTCATTGCGCAGGGTCTTAAACTGCCTTTTTGAGCAAGGCAGCGATGCCAGCCCGACTGGTATCGCCTGTCGAGCGTCCGACTTCCTTGCCGCCTTTGAATACGATCAGTGTGCTTTGCATGGTTACTTTGAAGGCGCGGACAATGTTCTTCTGTTTGTCGAAGTCGACGCGCAAAGGCGTAATGACAGCGTTCTGCGGTTGCTTGAGAAGATCGAAGAGCAAGGGATCTTGAGCCTTGCACGTCGGACACCAGTCGGCGTGGATCATGACCAATGTAGGTTTGCCGCCGCGCTGTAACGCATCGAACGTGGCCTGATCGAATGGTTTGCCAAACTGTGCGGCAGCAATCGCCGAGCCAGCAACAAAAGCACACAGCAACAGCGCAAAACGGAAAAATTTGAATATCGGCTTGGACATCGCGGATCTCCTGAAAGTATCGGGCTTCAGCGGATAAGACCGGATGCGCAGCGATATTCTTACATCGGTCCTCAGATCATCTGTTGGAAAGCCAAGAAATAAATATCGAATCGGCATGCAGGGAAACACATCGAGCAATACATGATCGAGGCATTACGGCCGGCGGAACACCACCATCTTCGCCATCAACACCTGCACCACTTGTCCATGCTGATTGCATGTTTCGCTGCGAACCGTTGCGATGCCCCGGTCGGGACGCGAGCGGGACGGTTTGATGTCGATGATTTCGCTGTCGACATGCAGCACGTCGCCAGGCCGTGTCGGCATGGGCCAACTGATTTCGCCGCCGGCACCAATAAGGCCGCCGGCAATGGGTACGCCGCTTGTCACCATCAAGCGCATGGTGATGGCCGCAGTATGCCAACCGCTTGCAGCAAGGCCGCCGAATAGGCTGTCCTTCGCGGCGTCTTCATCAAGATGAAAAGGCTGTGGATCGAAGGCCATTGCGAATGCCTTGATCTGCAGCGCGTCCAGCGCATGCTCGCCACTACGAAAGCGGTCGCCTCCATGACCGCATAGCCGTGCAGGGGTCCCGCTTCCAGCACGGCCAGGATCAGGGCGTCGAGATGGCCCTTGAG
>DASUGV010000197.1:0-2146 GCA_036273835.1 Rhodocyclaceae bacterium | reverse complement strand
CGTCGCTCGCCGAGGCGCTCGAACTCGGTGTGATCGACGAAGCTGCCGCGGACTGGGCGACTGCGTTGAAAGGTGCCGATCTGTTATTGCTTGCCATGCCGGTGGGTCAGATGGATGCGGTGATCGCCGCCGCCGTGCCGCATCTGGAAATGCAAACCTTGGTAACCGATGCGGGCAGCACCAAGGGCGACGTGATCGAAGCGATTTACAAGCATCTCGGCAATCGTCTTGCCAATGTCGTACCCGCACATCCGATAGCGGGCGCCGAGAAGAGCGGTCCTGGCGCTGCGAGCGCGCAGTTGTTTCGAGATCGCAAAGTGGTCGTAACGCCTTTGCCCGAGAATTCGCCGGAGGCAATCGAAAAGGTGCGTGCGGTGTGGGCAGCTTGCGGCGCGCGAATTCACGAGATGTCGCCGCAAGAGCATGATCGCGTATTCGCCGCCGTGAGTCATTTGCCGCACCTGCTCTCGTTCGGCATCGTGCATGAGCTGGCGGGGCGCGCGAATGCGGAGCAACTATTCAAATACGCGGCATCCGGATTTCGCGATTTCACGCGTATCGCTGGCAGCAGTCCGGAAATGTGGCGCGATATCTGCATCGCCAACAGAGATGCGTTGTTGGCCGAGCTGGATGCTTACCTCACAGAACTTGCCTACCTGCGCGCTGTGCTGACGCAGGGCGATGGTAACGCACTGGAAAACCTGTTCGCCGAGGCGCGCGCGGCGCGCAATGCGTGGGCCGAACAACAGCTGAATCAGTAAATGACTATGGAATTTCTCGATCTCGCGCCGCTGACCCGCGCGCAAGGCACAGTGCGTCTGCCCGGCTCCAAGAGCATCTCCAATCGTACGTTGCTATTGGCGGCTTTGGCGGAAGGCGCGACAGATATCCGCGATCTGCTGGCCTCGGACGATACGGAGCGTATGCTGGATGCATTACGTACACTGGGTGTAGTCTGGAAGGAAGCCGGCAAGCGCGCTTATCGCGTTGAGGGGCAAGCAGGTAACTTCCCGGTCAAATCGGCCGATTTGTTTCTCGGCAATGCCGGCACCGCTTTTCGCCCGCTGACTGCGGCGCTCGCGTTCGCTGGCGGTCACTACAAACTCTCCGGCGTGCCGCGCATGCACGAGCGCCCGATCGGCGATCTGGTGGACGCATTGCGTCAGCTCGGCGCGGACATCGCTTATCTCGGCAACGAAGGTTTTCCGCCGCTCGAATTGAAGCCGGCGGCTATTCGCTCTGGAGGCGCGGTGCGCGTCAGGGGCAATGTCTCTAGCCAGTTCTTGACGGCCATGCTAATGGCATTGCCGATGACCTCTGGCGAAACGACTGTCGAAGTCATCGGCGAACTCATTTCCAAACCCTACATTGAAATCACGTTGCGCTTGATGGCGCAATTTGGCGTCGATGTGAAACGCGAGGGTTGGCAGCGCTTCGTTGTACCGGGCGCAGCACGTTATCGCTCGCCGGGCACGATATTCGTGGAAGGCGACGCGTCGTCCGCATCGTATTTTCTCGCCGCAGGCGCGATTGCAGGCGGTCCGGTTCGTGTCGAAGGCGTGGGGCGAAACAGTATTCAAGGGGACGTGGCTTTTGTGCAGGCGCTACAAGCCATTGGTGCCCAAATAACGATAGGCGAAAACTGGATTGAAGCGCAGGCGCCTGTAAGCGGCAAGCTCAAAGCTTTCGACATGGATTTCAATCACATCCCCGATGCCGCCATGACGCTGGCCGTGGCAGCACTGTTTTGCGACGGCTCATGCCGTTTGACGAACATCGGCAGTTGGCGTGTGAAGGAAACGGATCGCATCGCAGCGATGGCCACCGAACTACGCAAGGTCGGCGCAACGGTAGAAGAGGGCGCGGATTGGTTGCGCGTCACGCCACCTGCTCGGCTGATATCGAATGCAGTCATCGATACTTACGACGATCATCGCATGGCCATGTGTTTCTCGTTGATCGCTCTAGGCGGTGTGCCCGTGCGGATCAACGATCCGAACTGCACGGCCAAAACTTTCCCCGAATACTTCGATGTATTCGCGTCGGTGGCAAAATGAGTGTTCGGTTTAAATGCTTTACCGCAAAGGTCCAAAGAAGCGCAAAGCCTGTCCCGAGCTTGTCGAGGGAGGGCGCGAAGAACATTCAG
>DASUGV010000196.1:0-6962 GCA_036273835.1 Rhodocyclaceae bacterium | reverse complement strand
GGCGTTGTTCTTTGTGGCGCTCAGCATCAGTTGCGGCATCTGGCTGTTCAATGGGTGGCTGAGCATGCTGCCCATTATTGCGTCATGTACCGGAACGCTGGCGCTGTTCCTGCTCAATGGCGTGACGATGCGTTGCGTCATGCTGTTCGGTACATCGCTGTGGCTGGTGAATAACATTTTCAGTGGCTCGATCGGTGGCACCATGCTCGAAGCCACGATCTTGATAACAAACATCTACACCATCTTCCGTTTGCGTCGCGACGAACGAGTTCAGGTACCTGTCGTCGAGATGTAGCGCCAAAAGATTTCATTGCCGGAATTTAGGTCGTCACCCGAGACGCCCTAAAGCTACATGCCGCCAGGCCGATGTAAGTAGTCGGGCACGACTACCTTTGTCGACGTTCCGCATCACAACAACGGAATCCTGAATATGGCGCGACCAGAAAAATTTCGGCTGGGTGACCTGCTGGTGCAGAAGAATTGCATCACCCAGGAGCAGTTGGAATTTGTGCTCGGTGAGCAGAAGCGCTCGGGGCACAAATTCGGTCGCTTGGTGGTCGAGCTGGGTTACACCACCGACGAAGCGGTCGCGCGCGCGATTGCCGCGCAAATCGGTGGTGACTTCATCGATCTGCGCAAATATGAACTCAATGGCAGCACGCGCGGCTTGATTCCGGAAACATTGGCAAGGCGTCTGCGTCTGGTTGCGTTGGAGGATCGCGGAGAATCAGTGCTGGTGGGCTTTGCCGACCCGGGCAATCTACTGGCTTACGATGAAGCGGTGCGCGTGCTCGGACGTCCGGTGGATATCGCAGTTGTCGTCGAATCGGCGCTGCGCGATGCCCTTGACATGCTCTACAAGGATTCCGGCAAGCTCAACAACATCGCTGAGGAACTGAATGCAGAGTTGGGCGGTAAGGAAATGGATCTGGGCGAACTCGGTGCGCTCACCGGTTCCGAAGATGCACCCGTCGTCCGTCTGATCCAAAGTATTTTTGAGGCGGCACGCAAACTGCGAGCTTCCGACATTCACATCGAGCCGCAAGAAAAATCGGCTGTCGTGCGCTTTCGCGTCGATGGTGTATTACATCGTCATTTGGAAGCGGCACCAAAAGTAGCCAGTGCCGTGGTCTTGCGCCTGAAACTGGTGGCCGGCCTGGATATTTCCGAGAAACGTCTGCCGCAAGATGGCCGCTTCGGTGTGAAGATCGGTACTTTGCCGGTCGACATGCGTATTTCCACTATGCCAACGCAATATGGCGAGTCGGCCGTCATGCGGATATTGAATCAGGCGTCGAATGTACTAACGCTCGGTCGTCTGGGTATGCCGCCGCATGTGCTGGAAGGTTTTCGCGCAGCCATTGCGCGGCCCAACGGTATCGTGCTGGTGACTGGACCGACCGGTAGCGGCAAGACCACCACGCTTTATTCGGCGCTGGCCGAATTGAATACGCCGGACACGAAGATCATCACGGTCGAAGACCCGGTCGAATACCGGTTGCCGGGCATCAATCAGGTGCAGGTAAACGAAAAAATCGAACTGACGTTCAGCCGCGTGCTACGCACTTGCTTGCGGCAAGACCCGGATGTCATATTGATCGGCGAAATGCGCGACCGCGAGACGGCCGAAATCGGCATGCGCGCCGCCATGACCGGCCACCTCGTGTTATCCACTTTGCATACGAACGATGCCGCGAGTACGCCGATCCGTCTCATCGACATGGGTGTGCCGGCGTTCATGGTGGCGATGTCGGTGCATATGGTGTTGGCGCAACGACTGGTGCGGGTCATGTGCGAGCATTGCCGCGAACCCTCGCGACTGGAGCCGGAACAACTCGCGTGGCTACGCATGGAAATGGGCGAGCAGGCCAATGGATTTGTTTATCACCGTGCGCGTGGATGTCAGAAGTGTAACGGCACGGGCTTTACCGGGCGGCGCGGCATTTATGAAATGCTGGAGATGACGCGACCACTGATCGATGCTGCCAATCACGCCGACCCGGGTACCTTCGTTCGTGTTGCCCGCGAACAGATGGCGGGCAAAACCTTGCGAGCCGACGCGGCGCGTCTGGTGATGGAAGGCGTAACGACCGTTGAAGAGGGTATGCGCGTGGCATTCCAGGTGGACGACTGATTGAACGGCCATGCCTAGTTTTGCTTACGTAGCGCGTGATCGCAGCGGTAGCCGCATCGAAGGCGTGATGGAGGGCGCCACGACAGCTGCCGTCGCCAGCCGCATTGCAGAGACCGGCGCGACGCCGGTGAAGATAGAGCTCACCAGCGATGGCAACGAAGGTGCGACTGGCGGCAGCGGCGTCAGCATGTTCGCACCCGCCGTGCCGGCGCTTGAGGTCATGATGTTCTGCCGCCAGATGAATACCTTGCTCAAGGCCGGCGTACCGATCCTCAGAGCGCTGGCCGGTCTGGTCGACTCCATCGTCAACAAACGCTTCAAGGCCATCGTGGCCGATGTGAAAGAGTCGCTCGAGTCGGGCCGCGAATTGTCGGTGGCGATGGGTTTGCACGAGCGAGTGTTCTCACCTTTCATGGTGGCGATGATTCGCGTAGGCGAAAGTACCGGTCGGCTCGAAGAAGTGTTTTTGCGCCTCTATCATCATCTGGATTTTCAGAAGTTCATGCGTGAGCAAGTCAAAGCTGCGCTGCGCTACCCAAGCTTTGTCGTCATGGCCATGCTGGTGGCGATCACCGTCATTAATGTCTTTGTCATTCCTGCCTTTGCAAAGACCTTCAAGGGATTGGGCGCTGAACTGCCGTTGATGACGCGAATACTGATTGCCTCGTCGAACTTCACCGTCAACTGGTGGCCTGTTTTGCTGACGACGGTTGTCGTCGCGGCCTTCGCATTCCGCGCGTTCACGCGCAGCGAGAAGGGCGGTTTCATTTGGGATCGCACCAAATTACGTCTGCCCATTGCGGGCAGTATCATTCGCCAGGCCACGTATGCGCGTTTCTGCCGCAGCCTGGGTTTGGCGCTTACCAGCGGCGTCTCCATCGTGCAAAGTTTGAGCCTGGTGCAGCAGGTGGTGGAGAACCGCTATATCGCCGACAAGCTGGAGCAGATGCGCATGAGCGTGGCGCGAGGCGAAAGTGTGTTGCGCGCCGCGACGCTAGCCAACATCTTCAATCCTACGGTGTTGCAGATGATCATGGTGGGCGAAGAATCCGGCTTGCTCGACGAGATGCTGATGGAGGTCGCCGATCTTTTCCAGCAGGATGTCGAGTACGAACTCAAGTCTCTTTCGTCGAAGATAGAGCCCATCCTGATCGTGATATTGGGCGTCATCGTACTGATACTTGCGTTGGGTATTTTCATGCCGATGTGGGAGATGGGACGTGCGATGGGCGGTTCGCATTGATTCTGCAGCGCGGTATTCGTGGCATCGTGTCCATCGAGCGCACGTGTGCAAAACAATGTCATATCTCGATATCAATAAAATCGTACGGTGTCGTTTCCGCGGGATTATTTCCGCAACCGTACATCGGGTGCCAACACCTTAACCACACCATTTAACCTTTTGTATCACCCGCCATTTCGAGCGGAGACTAAAGTCAGAGCGCGCTAAAGCCGATAAACAGCGAACGCAGCAATCATTGCGCAGGACGAACACATGCGACGCGGTCGCCATAGCCTTATGCGGCTGGTCGAAACTGGAGGTGGAGTAATGAAGAGCATAAAGGGTTTTACCTTGATCGAGCTGGTGGTTGTGATCACCATTCTCGGTATTCTCGCTGCGGTTGCGCTGCCGCGCTTCGTCAATCTGCAACGCGATGCACGCATTTCCAAATTGAATGCCGCTCGCGGCGCGGTGCAGGCAACGGCCGGCATGGTCTATGGTGCGGCGCAAGCGCGCACGGGTATCGTGCAACCAGTCTGCCCGGGCACCGGCGTGACACCGAATGTGACGGCCGCTGGCGGTGGCAGTATCTGTACGCAGAACGGCATCGTTAACATCATCAACTGGAACGCCCAAGCATTGCTGCCCCCCGCCGCTGGCGGCATCGTTGATGTCTCTGGCCTGACAAGCACTTTCCCGGCAACCGTTGCACAGCTTGCAGCAGATGGCTACATCATCGCAGGCGGTGGCGCGGCGATCAACAGCACGGTAACTGTAGAAATACTTGGCGGCACAGCACCCGCTACTTGTTCCTTCACCTATACGCCGTCCCTGGCAAGCGGTGCAGGCAGTTCTGCACAAATCAGTGCGGCGACTACCACGGGCTGCTAATCCAGGCAGCATCGTGCAATATCCCGCAGGCGTCTGCGCCAGTTTGAATCCGCGCAGGCGCCTTTCGGGTTCCAGCTTCATTTCGGGTTTCAGTCTCATTGAATTGATCGTGGTGATGACTCTCATGGGCATCATCGCTGCCGTTGGCGTTCCGCGTTTGATGGACCGCAACGTGTTCAACGATGTGTCCACCACCGATCAATTGCGCGGTAGTCTGCGTTATGCACAACGCATAGCGATCACGCGCAATCGCGACGTTTGTGTCACCGTGACCGGCGCGGGTGATATCAATTTCACGGCCGCACAGCAGTCCGGCATCGGCAAACCTTGTTCGACCACTGTGGGACAGTTGAGCGACGGATCGCCGGCAGACATCACGCAAGCCCTCGGCAATCTGCCAACCGGCATCACCTTTATGCCCACAGGTACTTTCCGTTTCACGCCCAGCGGAGCTCTGACCAACAATGCCGGTACGGCGATTGCAACGAGGACCATCCAGGTGAGACGCAGTGGCGTGAATGTGGGTACTGTCTCGATACAGCGCGACAACGGCTATGTCTCTTAATGCCTCCCGGCGCGGCATGGCGCTGATCGAAGCAATCGTGTTCATGCTGATCGTTGGCATTGCGGCGGGCACGATGCTATCGGTATTCGCCAACGCCAATCGCAACAGCAGCGATATTCTTATCAACAAACAAGCATTGTCGATTGCCGAAGCGCTGCTGGCTGAAGTGCGTAGTATGCCATTCACATCATTGCCACCAGTGGGCGGGGAAAGTCGATCGGGCATGCCGGCATTCAGCAACATCACGGCCTACAACAATTTCGCAATGGGCCCCGCTTTTGCGGCGCCGGCCATTACAGCGCTCGATGGCGTATCCATGGCGGGCCTTGCGGCCTATTCGACGTCGATCTCGGTCGCGCCATTCGTTCCGGCAGGGAACAACTGGAACGGTGTGCCGAGTGCGGACATCGTACTCGTAACGATCAGCGTCACCCATCCGACCCTGTCGTCGCCGGTCGTGCTGGAAACCTTGCGCACGCGCTATGCGCCAGCCGTCACGCCCGGCAATGGGAGTCTGCCATGAGGCGGACTATGTATGACATTGGTCTATATCGGAGTGTGGGTTTTACGCTGATCGAAATGGTGATCTCACTGACCTTGATCGCCATCATGTCGGCCATGATGGCGGTATTTCTGCGCGTGCCGATGGAAAGTCACTTCGTCACGCGCCAGCGCTTGACATTGACCGATGCGGCGGAGCTGGCGATACGTCACATGGATCAGGAAATGCGAACGGCATTACCCAACAGCGTTCGCGTGCTGAATGTGGGCGCGGTGACTTATGTCGAATTCCTCGCGGTGCGCACATATGGACACTATCGCACGACCAGTGGAGGTCCGACGTCGGCGGCCCTGGGGTCGTGCGCTGGGGGTGTGGCGAACAACCTGCTCAATTTCGTCGCCGCAGACAATTGCTTCACCACGCTGGGCGTGGTGCCCAGCGGAGCGCAAATTGTCGCGGGACAGGATTACGTGGTGATCGACAATCGCGATGCGCTACCGGGTTCTATTCATAATGCATACACTGGTGGCAATGCCAACAAGTCGCTGGTGACGGCCTATGCGGCTGCCAAAGCGGCCGCGCCCACGCCGCCGGAAGATCGTTTGCAAGTCACCAATTTTCTTTTCCCTAGCACGCCGGCATCGAAACGTTTTTATGTTGTCAGCGGCGCGGTGACTTACGCATGTAGTCCCAATGCAGCCAATCCGGCCGCCGGTCAACTATTGCGCTACAGCGGTTACGGCATTTCGGCTGCGCAAGCGGAACCGCCTGCGGTGGCGCCCAGCATCATCGTGCAAGGTGTGAGCGCTTGCCAGATACCGCAGCCCGTGAAGCTCGGCGGCTTGATGGGCGACCTCGTCACCGTTTCGCTTGCGCTTGCCAGCGACACGACAGGTGGCGGCGCGCGCGAAGAAGCCGACGTGCTGATGCAGATTCCGGTGAATACATGGCCATGAGCAAGCAGCGGCAACGCGGAATTTCTATCATCACAGCGATCTTTCTGATCACGGTGATGGCCGGGCTTGCCGTGGCAGGCACTGCCATGTTGCGCACGGCGCAGAACAGCGAAACAGCCGACATTCAGGCGCTGCGCGCCAAGGAGGCCGCGCTGGCAGGCTTGGATTGGGCGAAGTACGAAGTAGCCACGCTGGCGCCCGCCACCGCCACAACGACCAACCTGACGAATATGCCAGCAACATTGGCCTCTTACACCGTCACCGTCACCTGGACCCCGAATGCCAATGGCACTTACACGGATGGCGGCCCTGCTTTTCGCACTTACAGCCTGACGGCTGTAGCCTGCAATCGCCCGACAGGTGCCGCTGTTGGTTGCCCGAACGATGCAGCGGCCACGGATGGATATATCGAGGCGCAGACGACCGCTGTCTGGCCGCAATAAGCGCTGCTAGAGCGCGCAATTAACGTGCTTTCCCGCCTCTACTCAACCCACGGTGGCGAGCCGCTTGCCATCAAGCTTTAACCAAAACTGCCGAAAAACACTTCAGCCCCTGTTTTAACTTTTTTCCGGTCAGGTCGTCATGCGCTTTGCGGACTTAGCGAAAAGATGGACAACGCCGGCCTACAAGCCCGGCTGGCTCGTCTTTCAGCAGGATGGCCAGCAACTACGCTGGCTGCACATGGTATGTCC
>DASUGV010000195.1:0-4947 GCA_036273835.1 Rhodocyclaceae bacterium | reverse complement strand
CATCGCGCAGCGACGAACGCAATAATGATGAAAGCATACCAGCATCCGACTTTGGCGAGCATGAACTTTCCGAATCGCCCATCGGTCCTGCCGACCGTCACGATGCCTACGCGGCGCTGGCAGATATTGCGCGCGCGCTGGAACGCATCGAGCCGCATAGCCCAGTTCCCTACCTGATCAAGCGGGCAGTGGCGTGGGGCGGGCTCAACACTGCGCAACTCTACAACGAGGTATTCGTGAGATGCGGCGGGCATATCAATATATTCGAACTGCTCGGACTGGAAGACCAGGCGGTTCAAGTCGAACGTGAACCTGGGTAATAAACGAAACGCTTTTGCGTAAAGGCGGCAAGGCCTTTCCTTGCGCGTGATGACCTATCGACAACGGAGAAACGTATGGCAAGCGATAAATTTACACCTGCACCTTTCAAGCACAGCTTTGTGGACGTGAGCGAGCATCTACCCGACGTAAGAGCTTCGGTGACGCAAGCGAGCGCCGTCGCGACGGGCGTCGGTGCGATGACAAAAGGATCGGTAATGGCTCGGGCAAGAGCGGCTACGGGAGCCTTCATGGGTAGTCTTGTAGAGCAATCCGCACTTTATGCAGCGTCGGGCAAAGCGAGCAAAGTATTTCAAGGCGTGCAGCAGAACAACCTGGCTGCGGACGAGCGACGTTCGAAACATAGCAGCTAAGCATCTCGATGCCCATTACTCGATGCCATTCAGTAAAAGTCGATGACAGCGCTGAGTGGTATCGACACGGCAGTCAGTTTGCATAGCCACATTTTTTCCCGAGAGAGCCAGCATGGAAGGACCGAAACCTGTCACGAAAATAATGCCGGTGGCGATGATCATCGCTGCCCAGATGCGCATCGGTGCGCCGAAGGCGTCGCGCAATCAGACGCGCGTGCCGGTCAACGTCAAATCGGCGATAAAGAAGGCAGCCAACTCATCGCCGATGGCAAAAGCCGCCTTCAAGCAAGCTGCGCCCGCCGTCAAGGCGACGACACCTCATCTGCAAGCACTGGCTCGCCAGCAACAGACGCAACCGGGCAAGGGTCTCATGTCATCGCTCGGTCATGGCGTATCGGCCATGCGCTCACTGCGACAAGTGACAAAGGCAATGTCGAAGGAGACGGCAAAAAACAACAGCGCAAAGAAAATGACAACGTCAAAATCGGCATTTGCAGAAGCGGCGGCATCTTCGCCTGCGGCTAAAGCGGCCTTTGGACGCAGCGGCCCGGCTACGGAACGCGCGCGTAAGCACGTCGATGCGCTCTCGAGCCTACAGCAGCAACCCAAGGGAAGCCTGATGTCGTCATTGGGCCATGGCATTCAGGCCATGCGCGCGTTGCGCAATGTGACACGGGAAATGAAGAAAGAAAAATCGTCGCCGCTGCTATCGGCGCATTCGGCGCTGGCCGAAGCAAAAGCCTCATCGCCGGCCGTAGCCCAGGCATTCAAGAATGCCGGCCCCGCCACAGCGCGGGCCAGCACTCATCTCGGCGCACTGGCGCATCTGCAACAGCAACCGAAAGGCAGTCTGATGTCCTCATTGCGCCAAGGGCTGCAAGCCGCGAGCGCCTTGCGCCGTGTGACGAAAGAGCTAGGCAAGGCAGCCACAGAACCGAACAAAACCAGTATCCACGACTGGCCATCCATTGCGATTACCTCCAATCATTCGACGCAGTCCGCGCCCGTGCTTGCCGTCATGCAGTTGCAAGTGCCCGCGCAATTCATGCAGCAGATTCTCAAAGCAAGACAAAGTGGCATGCAATGGAAGAAAGCAACGTCGGCCACGGACAAGCCAATCAAACTTAAAAGGAGCATGACACATGGATGACAGATCCGGTTTGCGGCGGCGTACGGCGAGCAACACATGGCAGTCGGTTGAAACGCTCGAGGAGAGAACACGTGTTGCCAAGGCTAAACCGCACGTTGTGTTCGTACATGGCACTTTCGCGGAGGGTAGCGACAGGGGAACCGGATATGCCGCACCCGATCAGGAATTTCCAACGATGTTGCGCGAGCATTTTGGTGTTGGGGGTGATTCGCATGGCACCAGCTACGGCACTTTTGGCTGGAGTGGTAGCGCTACCGAACATGCACGCCAGAAAGCCGGCACTCGCCTAGCGGGATGGATTACAGATTGGCGTAAGGCGAACCCTGATCGGCCTCTGCATCTGGTTGGTCATAGCCACGGCGGCAACGTGATCGGCCACGCGTTGGGCGCGCTCGACGAATCGCTTTCGGTCGATTCGGTGATGATGCTGGGTACGCCTCACTGGGATCCGTCACACAATCCCTCATGGAACAGGAAATCCGCAGCACGCGTGTCAGGAGAAATACTTACCGCATTTTCGACGAATGACAGGGTGCAGGTCGAAGGCGCAACCGCAGCCAACGCGGCGGATCTCGGCGCACCTACGCCGTACCGAATTCAACGTACGCTCAGCGCATCGGCACTTGGACATCCTCGTGTGAGCAATGCCGATTCGACTCGCCTCATACACGCCGCGGAACATCATTCAGCACTGCACGATACGGATGCGTTTGCCGCGATTCGCAAGAAAGTCGACTGAGCATTCGAACATGCAAACTCTCTCCTTACAGACGACAACGGATTGCGAGTGCTCGCCAATCCTTGGTGACGTTGCGAACAGCAGCGATATGGCTACGCGACGGGAGGATGCCGCTTGCTGGTGCGGTACGCTGCGCAGCGTACGGGAGGCAAGGGACGATGCGCTGGCCATCCAGACTTTCATGCGCTGCGGCTTGTCCGGTGGCGACATCGATCTAGATGAAACGCTGTGGATTGTCGATCTGGCGCCCGGCGACGGAGAACGCGCCTGGCATATCCTGCAGCAACTTGCAGTAGGGATGCCGCCAGACTTGGCCTTGCGTTATCTGGCTTGTTGCGGCTCGCCGGCACAGTACGATTATCTGGCCAATCATCCTTGCCTGCGTGAAGCGATTCGGCGCGGCAATCTGGTGCTCGATTGCACGGGACAATATATTCCATTTGAATATTCTCGCAATCCTCTGGTAGTGCTGGCGCATGAGGGCATATCTCAGTTCGCGCAGCCCTTCTATGCAGTGCACTACGGCGAATTATTCGAGAGAGCGGAAGCGGACGGCAAACCGGAATGGCGGCCTTTGGGCAAAGCCGCAAGCTTAGAGAATATGCTTGAAACATATAGGCGGGCGCTCAATAGTGCGGCTTTCACACTTCCTATTGGCGCCATTGAAGTGCTGGATAGATTGCTGGCCGTCAGTGACGGTCGCATGATGCTGCGCGCGTCGGGCGCCGGCGCCATGAATATGGTGCAGATACGCATGGGCGCGCTCAATGGCAATGATGCACGCGATTTATATGCCAACTCGCATACCAACTTCGAAGCGCTCGCGCGCTGGCATCGCGCACACGGCGGCGAGGTGCGCCAATCTCAGCACGACGATGCTGGATGGGTATTGCATGTAGCGCTGCACGACAGGCCGACAGGGCGGCTCCGTGCATGTCTGGATGGAGTGGCCGCGCTGCCGCATCCGGATGAATATGTCGCACTGATTCCGTCGTTCCATGACATGGATATATCTCCGGCCCGTTGCCTTGCAATGCTGCGCGCTCACGATGGCGATCCACGAACGCTCGCCGCCTTGGCACGGCAAGCGCGGCTAGCGGCCGGACAAATACAGGGCACGGCCCTGTTGCGTTGGCGTGAAGCAATCGCGCAGACGTGGGCACAGTACTACCCAAGCAAGCAAGACAATGGCATATGCATGTTGCTTGCTGTACTCGCGGTCGAACTGGAGGATTGGAGCCTGGCGCGCGAAATCTTGAAGGCCATGTTGCACGCGGGCCAGCAGCGCGGCGCATGCTGGCATTTGCTTGCCGAATGCCAGCAACGAACCGGCGCTGCCCGTGCCGCGTCGACCAGCCTCGCGCAAGCCATGAAATTTGACGCGGGCAATTCCGTTATTCGCGAAGCAAAAGATTGCCTGGATCGGCGTCTGAAAGCATGGCAAGAGCGGCGGCCATATCGTCGCGAACTGGCGCGCGACGGTCTGCTCGTTATCGAACCGCTCGATACGCAGCATGCCGGCGATATGCTTTATCAATATCGCGATCCGCAGATCGGGCTGATGACGCGCTTGCCTGCGTTCTCGAACACCGATGAGACTCAGGTATGGATAGCGCAGCGTATCGCCGAAACTCAGCGTAGCGATTATGCCGTGATGCATGCCGAACGCGGTTTTGCCGGTGTGGTCAGCGCGCATTGGACGGGGCCGGACGCATTCATGCATTTCTGGATCGGCACAGATCACCAGAGCAGAGGGCTGGGCACGCGCTCGGCCCAACTGCTGCTCAAGCAACTCGTCACGCAAGGTATGCGGCGCATCTTCACAGCGGTCTATCCGGATAACTACCGTTCCATAAAAACGCTTCAGCGCCTGGGATTCGGACAGTTGCCCATGAAGGCGGCGGCGCCGGAGGACGCAATGGTTTTTCTGGCGTGGGCACTCGACGATGGCGAGCCAATCATCTCGCTATGCGATGCCTTGCGCAGTTTTTCGCGCGCGACAGGTAGCGTATTCCAATTTCCCGAATACGGCGTCGAGCCAGTCGCAGCGGCGGCCCGGCAGAATTTTTCTGCAATGAACAGCACAGTGGAGATATGTCATGGCGTCTGATCCGAAGCGGGATAAAAAGTCGGCGGAAGAAGACGATGACGATGGGTTCGAAGTCTTCAAAAGCAGTGGCGCAAAAAAGCGCGAGAAAGCAAGGGAGAAACACGTCGGCGCAAGCCTGGATCTCATTCGGGAAAGTCATAGGAGATCGGGCAAACCGGTAAGACTTCGTTTTGAAGCGGAAGGCGATGGGCGTTTCGCGCACGAAATTCTGAGCGCGCTGAAAGACGAAGAGATTCCGTTTCACGCGCAGGTCTAC
>DASUGV010000194.1:0-2363 GCA_036273835.1 Rhodocyclaceae bacterium | reverse complement strand
GATATGGTTGAAGATCGTTACGTCACCAAGTCCGGCCGCAATGTGCGCTGCGCAGTATATGTCGAGCCCGGCAAACTCGATCAATGCGATCATGCTGTTGCCGCGATAAAAAAAGCAATGAAGTGGGACGAAGATGTATTTGGCCTAGAGATGGATTTGGACCATTACATGATCGTTGCCGTCGGCGACTTCAACATGGGCGCGATGGAGAACAAAGGTCTCAATATCTTCAACACCAAGTACGTGTTAGCGCGGCCGGATACGGCGACAGATGTCGACTTCCAAAATATAGATCGCGTCGTGGCGCACGAATATTTTCATAACTGGACTGGTAACCGCGTGACATGTCGCGATTGGTTTCAGCTTTCGTTGAAAGAAGGTCTTACGGTTTTCCGCGATCAGAACTTCGGCATGGATATGCATTCGGCTGGAGCGACGCGCATCCAAGAAGTACGTACGCTGCGCGCTGCGCAATTCCCCGAAGACGCTGGCCCGATGGCTCATCCAATTCGTCCCGCGAGCTACGCCGAGATCAATAATTTTTACACGGCCACCGTTTATGAAAAGGGCGCTGAAGTCGTGCGCATGATTCACACGCTGATCGGCAAGCATGCTTTCCGCAAAGGTATGGATCTCTATTTCCAACGCCATGACGGACAAGCCGTCACCTGCGAAGACTTCGTCGCGGCCATGCAAGATGCATCAGGCGTCGATCTCACGCAGTTCAAACGTTGGTACAACCAGGCGGGCACGCCGAGACTCATTGTGCGAAGCGACTATGACGCCGCTGCACATTGTTATACGTTGTCGGTGGAACAACACTATCCGTCGACCGCGTATGAAAATCGCATGGCCCACGATAGTCCAATCGAACGAGGTCCCTATCATCTACCTTTGGTTGTCGGCCTGCTCGATTCCGCAGGACGCGAGTTGCCATTGAATGCCGTCGGCGAAACACAACGCGTGTTGTCGGTAACCGAAGACAAACAACGCTTTATCTTCGAGAATATGTCCGAGGCGCCCGTACCCTCTTTGTTACGAGGCTTCTCAGCGCCGGTCGTACTCGATTATCCATACCGTGACGATGAGCTCACCCACCTCATGGCCTTCGACACGGATGCGGTGAATCGCTGGGAGGCCGGACAGCGTTTGGCGACCGGAATATTGCTCAAAGGCGTCGCAGCCTATCAGGCTGGTACGGGCGAAGCGCTTGATTGGGTGCCCGGCAATTTCGTCGCCGCATTCGAAAAACTCCTTTCCAGTGCGCTGAATCCAAATGGAGACCCAGCACTGGTCGCCGAAGCGTTTGTACTGCCGTCCGAGACATGGCTCGCCGAACAAATGGAGATCGTCGATCCCGACGCGATTCATGCCGCGCGGCTTGCATTGCGTCGCCGCATCGCACAGCAACTCACCGCATCTTTATATACCGCTTACAACAAATTGAAAGTGTCGGCGGCATATTCGCCTGAGGCCGCGCAAGCGGGGCAGCGCGCGATGCGCAACACCTGCCTTGGTTATCTCGCCGAACTTCAAGACGAACGATCGAACACGTTGGTAATGCAGCATTTCGACACCGCCACCAATATGACAGATGCAATGGCTGCGCTGTCGGCGCTCGCTCAGCTCGACATCCCAGCGCGCCAGACCATGCTCGATGGTTTCTATGCCAAATGGAAGAACGAGGCTTTGGTTGTCGACAAATGGTTGCAGATACAATCGACATCGCGTTTGCCCGGCACGTGCGTGGCAGTACGCAAGCTTTTGGCGCACGAAGCTTTCGACATAAAGAATCCCAACAAGGTCTATGCGTTAATCCGCGCCTTCTGCGCCGGCAATCCAAAGCATTTTCACGCGGCAGATGGCAGCGGTTATCAGCTAGCCGCCGATGTCATCCTGCAACTCGATCCGATCAATCCACAAGTTGCATCACGCATCGCGCGCGCATTCGATCGCTGGCGAAAATTGGAGGCGGCTCGTCAGCTACGCGCAAGCGATCAACTCGAACGCATACATAAACAGAGCGGTTTATCTTCAGATGTCGCCGAGGTAATTGGAAAAGCGTTAGGCGCTTGATTCCGTCGCAGAAAATTTCGGCGTCATAATCGAATCTGGAGAATACTAAGCGCGCGGTGCTGTGAGCGGCAAACGTAAGGTGAAGGTCGTGCCTTGCGTAAGCTCGCTGTCCACCGTGATGTCGCCGCCGAGCACGCCCGTCACGATGTTGTGCACGATATTCAGACCCAGCCCGGTACCCTGCTGTCCCAGTTTGGTGGTGAAGAAGGGATCGAATACCTTGCGCAAGTTGATAGGGTTAATGCCAACGCCATCATCCACGCATTGCACGACGACATCGTTATTCT
>DASUGV010000193.1:0-6025 GCA_036273835.1 Rhodocyclaceae bacterium | reverse complement strand
TGTTTATCGTCTGATATTCGCTAAGCCAATTGATCAAGAGCTTATTGTTGACATCAATTTTTCCGCGCTAAACCCACGTTTAGAAAGCGATATCGAATTGCTGTACCTCTGGTGTAAAGAAGGTTGGCAACGCTCGGTCTTGGGCGATTACTACACACAGAAGCAGGCACTATCAAGATTTTTTGTTGCTGCCATGATTCAGACTGATCCCATCCTTGATGTAATTCGGCGAGAACTTAGACGTGTTTCTCCCGACGTGCGTATCGATATCGAGCAGATAAAAAAAGTGCTGACCTTAGAAGTAATTAAGCGGGAAGTGATGGAAGGAGAAAAGGCAGACGAAGCGCGAAAAAAGATATCGCGTACCGCAATCAAAGCTCAACGCGCGGCTGTTCTCCGGACTTCGGTAAGACAATCAGAGGATGTACCAAAAGAAAGCAAGGCCGATACACAAGATTCAACCACGCGGTAACAATTCCTCAGCAGCGCTAAACGAAGTTGGTTGGACGCGGAATTCGGTGTGGTGTTCGTTATCTTCGCGCTGCCAACGCTCCCTGCGCGGTCAAGTACATCAATGCCATGAATGGCCATAAGCTGGCGACCACGCGCGTCACGCCGTGGAAGTTGAGAAAATGCCCTTCGCCAATCAAGCGCATGCCAGCCAGCTCAAAGGGATTCTGCGGCGCCAAATTGACCAGCGCCGTCGCACACAACAACGCGAGGCATGCGAGGCTATGCTGCAACCAACCCGGCAGCCGCCAGGCGATCGCCAGTATCGCGCTGCCGGCCAACAAACCACGCATCGCGCCGGGACTTGCCCACTGCCAAGGTTCGGGTGGCGTAACGAAGACAGATGTCGCCAGCATTTTTATGCCTAAGCCCGCGAGAATGATGAATATCAGTAGCCACGGCGCGGGTTCGCGCATGCAACGGCGCGCGACCAAACCAAGCGCAAGCATTTGCACCGCGACGATAGCCGCTTCGAGTGCGATATAGCGGCGCGCAGAGAAAGCCATCTGAGCAGGCAGATCGAACAGAGGCCGCAGATCGCCGGTGCCGAATAAAACATTGGTCGGTTCCAGTTGCGTCAGCCACCACAACGCGATGAGTATCAGACCAAGCTCGCCGATGTGTCCATGCAAAATGCGCCGTTGCCGCCAGCGCTCCAAGATGCCATGACGTTCGAATATCTCGCCCCAGCGCACGCCCGCCCACGCTCCGGCCAGGGCGCCGATCGTATTGGTGGCAAGGTCGAGATTGGATGCGACACGCGTGGGTAAATAATTCTGTGCTGTCTCCAGACACAAGCTCAGCAACGCGCAGGCTAGCGTAACGGTGAATATCACTCGGCCCGTTCGGTATGTACCGCGCAGTGATGCGGCCGCAACAAAACCGAGCGGGAAATAACCGATGATGTTCAACACCAGATCAAGCCCTGTGCTGTAACGCGGCCAAGGTGCAACGAGAAACGCGAATGGACTGTCGCCGATATCTCGCCATCCGTCCAATGGATAAAGGCAGGCATAGATGGTCAGCAACGTATAAGCCGCCGTGAGATACAGCGGCAGCCGTCTCGCGGGATATTGCGATTGCATACTGCCTCTTACGTAAATGGCGATCAGCTGCCGTTCGATTTACCGAGATGGTGGGTATGTCCTGCAGCACCCGCGAGCACGGGCTGTTCGTGCGTGTGTTGTGACGGATGATGATGAGGATGATGGTCGGATCGCGCGCCGCCCGGCACAGGAATCGGCGGCGTACGAACTATCTGCGGCAGGAAAGAAAAAAGCACGAAACTGATCAGCGCAACAATGAAGCCTACGAAATGCGGCAACCAGACTTGCAGCCATTCCGGCGCGGCATTCTGGTTGGCAATCACTTCGAGCGGAATCCACGTGGCCAAGCCGAGAATCATAGACATGATCGCGCCTTGCGTGGTTGCGCGCTTCCAATAGACGCCCAGCAGCAGCGGAACGAAGGCCGCGACCAATGTGACCTTGTAAGCGTTCTCGACGAGATTGTAGATCGGCAAGTCGGAACTCATCGCGATATAGGTAACGACAGAGGTGAAAACCAGCACGACGCCCTGCATCCAGCGCAAGAAGTGCTTGTCGGTCAAGTGCGGTTTCCAGGCTTTGAGGATGGGACGCAGCAAATTTTCGGAGAAGGTCACCGATGGTGCAAGCAGGGTCGCCGAGGCGCAGCTCTTGATGGCAGACAACAGCGCACCGAAGAACATGATCTGCGCAATCAACGGCACCTTCTGCAACACGAGCTGCGGCAGGATGAGTTGCGAGTCGGTGTCGATGTATTTGGCGACGAGATCCGGTGCGATGAGCGTCGCGCAATAGGCGAGGAACATCGGAATGAAAGCAAAGCAGAAATACAGCGAGCCGCCGAGTACAGAGGCCCACACGGCGATGAATTCGTTCTTGGAGGACTGCACGCGCTGGAAGACGTCCTGCTGCGGAATCGATCCGAACATCATTGTGATCCAGGTGCCTACGAAGAACACGATCTCGTTGAGGTTGGGCGCGGGCCAGAAGTGGAATTTGCCGGCCGACTGCGCATGCGCGATGACGGTGCCGACGCCGCCTACGCTGCCGCTCACATCCCAGCCGATGTAGAGCAGACCGATAACGATGACGATCATCTGGATGAAGTCGGTGATCGCCACCGACCACATGCCACCGAACAGCGTATAGATCAACACCGAACCGGCGCCGAGAATCATGCCGAGATGCTCCGATACGGCGCCGTTCGACAATACGAAGAACACGAGGCCAAGAGCCTTGATTTGCGCAGCCACCCAGCCCAGATAAGATATGACAATAGCAACTGTAGTGACAAGCTCCACAGTACGACCGAAGCGCAGGCGATAGTAATCGCCGATGGTCAGAAGGTTAAGACGGTAGAGCGGCTTGGCAAAAAACAACCCAACTAGAATCAAGCACAGCGAAGCTCCAAAAGGGTCAGCCACCACACCGTGCAGGCCTTCTTTGAGGAAGGTCGCCGGAATGCCCAGCACGGTCTCCGAACCAAACCATGTCGCAAACACCGTCGCAGTGACGACATAGAAAGGCAGCGCACGGCTGGCAACGGCATAGTCCTTGGTGTTATGCACGCGCAGCGACGCATACAAACCGATTGCAATAGACACCAGCCAATAGATGATGACGAAGGTCAGTAGCATGATGAGCACAAGCCTCTGGCAGAAAAAAGCCCGCGCACCCTACGCGGGCCAACCTTGATTCGGTAGCTTAGTTTCGTACTGAGTTACGTAATAAGCCAAGCCAGCCGGATTATAACCACGCCGCGACAGTTGACGCTTAGACCGTACGGCCCTGCTCTGCGGCAATTCTCTGAATTTCTCGCACGAAATCCGGATCTTCGCCGTGCAATAGTTCGGGCAACGCGGCGCGAAAATCCGCGCGCCCGCACCATTCGCGCATGAAATCTTCCCAAGATCGCCACATGCGGAGCTGTTTGCGATCCATCCGTTCCTCGAACACCAGCATATAAGCGCGCTCGAACAAGCTGACCAAAATCGAGTAGAGCGCGAGGCGGCGATCGAGTTGTTCCTCCGTCAAATCAGCGGCAGTCGGCGTGCGCAATTTCAGATCGGAATTCTGTAGAACGAGTTCCATGAAACGTGAATAATCGTCAGCCAGCTTGAGATAGATTTCCTCTTCCTCGTTGGCGCGTTCGCGCCGCTGCTCGAACACGAACACCGCGATTGCAAAAGGGAGCGCGACAACGGTAACGAGGTAGCTAGCCAGCTCCATCCAATCCTTGAAATTTTCCATGGCTACAACCCAGGATCTGTACCGCCACCCAATAACACAGCGTCGACTGTCTTGCGCGTCAAATGCGGCGCAAACAATTCGATGAAAGCATACGCATAGCCGCGCAGCCACGCGTTCTTGGGCAAGCCGATACGTGTGGTGCTGGATTCAAACAAATGTGAAGCGTCGGCGGCAGACAGCCCACGGTCGAGCATTGGATCGAAGGCCATGCTGGCAATGATGCCGATACCCAAACCCATGGCCACATATGTTTTGATCACATCGGTATCGATCGCCGTGAGTACGACGTTGGGCTTGAGTCCCCGTCCCAGAAAGGCTTTATTGATCAAGCTGCGTCCGGCAAAGGCAAAGTCATAGGTGATAATCGGGTACTGAGCAATCGCTTCGAGGGTCAGCGGCTGATCACGCAAGATCGGATGATCCGGCCTGGCGACGATGCTGCGGTTCCATTGATAGCACGGCAGCATAATGATGTCGGGATATTCGGCAATGGCTTCCGTCGCAATCGCGATATCCGCTTCCCCGGTCATTACGTATTCACAGAGTTGTTTCGGGCTCCCTTGGTGCAACGAAAGCTGCACCTTCGGATAGCGGCGCATGAATTCGACCACCACCGGAGGCAAGGCATAGCGCGCCTGGGTGTGAGTGGTGGCAATAGTCAGCCGACCGCTGTCTTCGTGATGAAACTCGTCGCCAACCGCGCGCAGATTGTCGGCTTCGCGCAACATACGCTCTGCAATGGCAAGCACTTGCCTACCCGGATCGGTCACCGCCACTATGCGCTTGCCATGACGAAGGAATATTTCGATGCCGAGTTCTTCTTCGAGCAATTTGACTTGCTTGGACACACCTGGCTGCGACGTATAGAGCGCATCGGCCGCTTCAGACACGTTCAGACCGTGTTTGACAATTTCAAGCACATAACGGAGCTGCTGGAGATTCATGGGATTAAGTCCCGCTCCTTTAATAAGTCCTTCTAGTTCGTATGAGCTTCGCGTCTTCTATATTACTTTTTCTTCTTAAGACTTGCCAATAAGTGACAACCGAACTTCTATAAGCCTGAACTATGATTTGCGCTCCGCTATCGATTTCGTGACTTCCATGAACTACATATACCCCATTGCAGGTTTCGCGGTCGGCGCCATCGTTGGCATGACCGGCGTCGGCGGCGGTTCGTTGATGACGCCACTCTTGGTGTTGCTATTCGGCATCCATCCGTCCGTTGCGGTGGGCACCGATTTGCTCTATGCCTCCATTACCAAAGCTGGCGGCACCGTTGCCCATAGCTTGAAAGGCACCATCGATTGGCGCATTACCTCGCTGCTCGCAATGGGCTCACTCCCCGCTGCCGCGGTGACGCTTTGGACAGTGAGCCAGTTTGCGCCGGGTGGATTGGGCGGTGCCTCGGCTCTGATTTCGGTATCGCTGGGTGTTGCGTTGCTGCTTACTGCACTATCGCTAATCTTCCGAAGCCGGATCATCGCATTCGCACAGAAGCATGCTTCGATCGAGCCGAATCCACGGCGCACGACGATACTCACTGTTATTACCGGGATTATTCTCGGCATTTTGGTGTCAATTTCCTCAGTTGGAGCAGGCGCACTAGGGGTCACAGCGCTATTTTTCCTGTACCCTTCGCTCCCCGCCCGGCGTATTGTCGGATCGGATATTGCGCACGCCGTGCCGCTTACGCTGGTAGCGGGTTTAGGCCACTGGTGGCTGGGCACAGTGAATTGGAATTTGCTCGGTAGCTTGTTGATTGGTTCGTTGCCGGGAATCTGGATTGGCAGTCAGATTTCCGCCCGGCTGCCGGAAAGTGTATTGCGTCCCTTATTGGCCTTGATGCTGGTATTGATTGGCGCAAAGATGATTGGATGGTAGGCCACTTCGCATCAAGCCGATTGAAAGATTTTTATGTACCGTTACGACGAATATGACAGACGAATAGCAGGTGAACGTGTCGCGCAATTCCGCGATCAGACGCGCCGTTATCTTGCGGGCGAGCTGACTGAAAGTGAATTCCTCACCTTGCGCCTGCAAAACGGCCTGTACTTCCAACGTTACGCACCGATGCTGCGGATCGCGGTGCCTTACGGCATGTTGTCATCTACGCAGCTACGCAAGCTGGCCTTCATTGCCCGCGAGTATGACCGTGGTTATGGTCATTTCAGCACACGCCAGAACATTCAATACAACTGGCCTGAAGTAGCGCGCGTACC
>DASUGV010000192.1:0-3154 GCA_036273835.1 Rhodocyclaceae bacterium | reverse complement strand
CGATCGACTGCGAGTCGAGCCAGTTCAGCAGGGCATCCAGCGCAGCCTGGTGTTCCGCCTCGGCACTGCCCCCGGCGGATTGTTTGGCAATGGCGGTCTCCGAGGTCACCTTGCCATCGGCATCCTTGACGACGAACTTGGTGTCAGCGCCGATGCCATCCACCTGGCCGCGAAAAACCGATTGCGAATTTTCAAGAATGGGTAGACGGAACAGCGCGAACTTCAGGCTCGACGACCCTGCATTGACGATCAATAGAGATTTCATGTTCTCGCGCTACTTCACAGCCGCCGCGATACGGCTGGCGACCAGGCGTTTGACGATTGCGCACGATGCCGCGCGTGCTTCGGCAAGGTCGGCACGGCTATTCAATACGATCGGCACACGTGCGCCGAGCACGACACCGGTCAGCAGCGCGCCGCCGAAATATTCCATTTGCTTAGCCAGCATGTTGCCGGATTCCAGATCCGGCACGACCAGGATGTCGGCGCGACCGGCGACTTCCGAAACGATACCTTTTGCTTTGGCCGCATAGATTGATATGGCATTGTCGAAAGCCAGCGGCCCATCCAGCACGCCGCCCGATATTTGTCCCCGGTCGGCCATCTTGCACAATGCCGCGGCTTCCAGCGTCGATGGAATCTTGGCGTTGATGGTTTCCACGGCGGATAGAATCGCGACGCGCGGCAGTGATATTCCTATGGCATGAGCAAGGTCGATCGCATTCTGTACGATATCCACTTTTTCTTCCAGGCCAGGCGAAATATTGATCGCCGCGTCCGTAATCAACAGCATGCGCGGGTAACGCGGCACATCGGCGACGAACACATGGCTGATGCGGCGCGCAGTGCGAAGGCCCGTCGTGCGATCGACGACGGCACTCATCAACTCGTCCGTATGCAAACTGCCTTTCATCAAGGCGTCGACTTCGCCGGCGCGCGCCATGGCTACGGCCAGCTCGGCCGACATCACGCTGTGCTCCGTATTGACGAGGGTGCAGGCGCTCAAATCCGCATCGATCGCGCTGGCGGCGCGGCGGATCTTGGCTTCCGGCCCGATCAGAATGGGAATGATCAGGCCTTCGTTCATGGCTTGCATGGCGCCCTTGAGCGATTCCTCGTCGCACGGGTGGGCGACGGCAACCTTGATGGCAGGCAATCCCGCTGTCATTGCAAGGAGCTGCTCGTAGCGATGTTGCGTGTCGGTCACCGTCACTTCGAACAGCGTCGCGCGATGGCGGCGCACCTTTTCCGTCGGCGCGGCGACTTCCGCATCGCCGCTGAGGACCACGATCTTGTTTTGATTGGTGACCACACAGTCGATGATCAAATGATTTTTTGCTGGCAGTTTTTCCTTGCAGGTCAGCGTGACAGTCAGCACATCGCCCACTTTCACTGGTGCGCGGAATCGCAAATCCTGTCCCACGTAAATGGTGCCCGGGCCCGGAAATTTATTGCCGAGGAGAGCGGAAATGAGCATTGCCGATAGCATGCCGTGCGCGACGATTTCGCCGAAATTATTTTCGCGCGCATATTCGTCGTCCAGATGCGATGGATTGATGTCGCCGGAAACGACGGCGAAAAGCTCGATGTCTTGGCGCCGCACGGTACGCGTCAGTGTCGCGCTATCGCCGACCTTGATCTCGTCGTAAGTGATGTTCTCGAGCGTTTCCAGCGATTCTGTCGGGTTGTTCATGAGCGTACCCATTCGCGTTTTCAACAAAATTCGTAATCGATATTAACGACTACGTCCGACCCACCATCTGATGCGTATCAAATCCCATGCATGTGCGTATGCCGCGATACGCATAGCAAGCCGATGCTAAAATCCCGCAGCCACGATTCAATCTTGATTGCAAGCCACTCTTGCCACTTGGCATTATCCTCACACTGAATTAGCGTACAACTCATTTAACTTACAACTCATTAACGTATAGCTATGCAAATCGTGATTCTCGCCGCCGGCCAGGGCAAACGCATGAATTCCAGGCTGCCCAAGGTGCTGCAGCCGATTGCCGCCAAGCCCATGCTGGGCCATGTTCTGGATACCGCGCGACGACTATCGCCCAAGAAAATCTGCGTAGTCTATGGCCATGGCGGCGATCAAGTACGGGCCGCATTCGACATGGCTAACATCGTATGGGCTGAACAGGCGCAACAGCTCGGCACTGGCCACGCCGTACAGCAAGCCCTCCCATTGCTCGATGACAATGGCGTTGTATTGATTCTCTATGGCGACGTACCGCTTACACGCGCAGAGACGCTGCACAATCTCGTGACAGCCAGTAGCGGCCAGAAGGTCGCACTGCTCACGGTCGGCATGGACGATCCCACCGGGTACGGACGCATCATTCGCAACACGGCTGGCGCGGTTCAATGCATCGTGGAGCAGAAGGACGCTAACCCTCAGCAATTGCAAGTCAAGGAAGTGAATACCGGCATCCTGTGTGCGCCGGTTGGGCTATTGCGCGAATGGCTCGGCCGTCTGCAAAACAACAATGCGCAAGGCGAGTATTACCTAACCGACATCATCGCCATGGCGGCGGCCGATGGTGTCGAAGTCATCGCAGCCCAACCGTCCGCCGTGTGGGAAACCTTGGGCGTGAACAACAAGGCGCAGCTCGCCGAACTCGAGCGTATTCACCAACGCAACATCGCCAACACCTTGCTTGAAGCAGGTGTGACGCTCATCGACCCGGCACGCATCGATGTGCGCGGCGAGCTGCGTTGCGCACCCGACGTCGAGATCGATGCCAATTGCATATTCGAAGGCAAGGTGGAATTGGGCGAGGGTGTCCGCATCGGCGCCAATTGTGTGCTGCGCAACGTCAAGATCGCGGCAGGCACTCGGCTGGCGCCATTTTGCCATCTCGACGATGCTGAAGTCGGTGCTCGCTGCATCATCGGTCCCTATGCGCGCTTACGCCCCGGTACCGTCTTGGCTGAAGAAGTGCATGTCGGCAATTTCGTGGAAATCAAAAATAGCCAGATCGCCGCGCACTCCAAGGCCAATCATTTGTCATACGTCGGCGATGCCACCGTTGGCAGCAATGTGAACATCGGCGCGGGCGTCATCACCTGCAACTACGATGGCGCCAACAAGCATCGTACGATCATCGAAGACGACGTGTTCATCGGTTCCGATACGCAGCTCATT
>DASUGV010000191.1:0-2042 GCA_036273835.1 Rhodocyclaceae bacterium | reverse complement strand
ACCCCTTCCCATCCCGAACAGGACCGTGAAACGAAGTTGCGCCGATGATAGTGCGGATTGCCCGTGCGAAAGTAGGTCATCGTCAGACTACCCCTACTCAAACCTCCCACTCAGCCAAGCTGAGCGGGAGGTTTGCTTTTTTTGGGGATGATTTGCGGAAGACTTGTAGAAAGTCGGGATAAAAAAATATCCGCAATTTACGGGATTGCTTTGGTCATGACTTCGTCATGGTTCACTCTGTAGCGCCAATTCAATACCATTCCACTCTAGCCAACATGCCTTGTCGTGCCAGTCTGCGAGCACCCAGCGATGGCAAGTGCGGCCATCCAGTGTGAGCCGGTGATGAGCAGAGCGATGCGTATGGCCGTGGATTAATATGCTAGTATCATATTTTTGAAATGCACTTTCAACTGCGCTGTTGTTGACGTCCATGATATCCATGTCCTTGCCTTGTTTCGCCATCTCGCTTTTGGCGCGTAAATCTTCCGCGATCTTGCGTCGTACGGCGAGGGGTTGAGCAAGGAATTGTGCTTGCCAGGCCGGATTTCTCACCATCTGCCGAAACTGCATATAAGCGGTGTCGTCAGTGCACAGCACGTCGCCGTGTAGAAGCAACGCTTGCTCATTACCGAGATCGAGGCGTACAGGCTCGGCCAAAATTGATATGCCAGTGCGCGCAGAAAAATCATTGCCGAGCAGAAAATCGCGATTGCCGACAATAAGTTTCGTAGTCACGCCGGTGCTGGTCAGTGTGGACAATGCGTCGGCTATCCGAGCATTGAAGTGATTTTCCAGATCATCATCGCCTGCCCAGTATTCGAACAGATCACCAAGTATCCACAGTGTGTCGCACTCGCGTGCAGGACCGGCGAGAAAGCGTGTAAACGCGGCAGTGGTGCCGGGTCGTGCTTCGCTCAGGTGAAGATCAGAAATGAGACGAATCATGTAATACGAGACCGATCGGCATCAGTCCCACAAAGTCGATCCTGTACCATCAAACTACTTCAATATTCTCTATGACAATGTCCTCGGAGGGAACGTCTTGATAGAAACTACGCTTCCCTGTTTTGACTGACCTGATCTTATCGACCACGTCCATGCCGTCGACAACTTTGCCGAAAACACAGTAACCCCAACCTTGTGAAGATTCGCTCTTGAAGTTGAGAAACTCGTTGTCCGCAACATTGACGAAGAACTGTGCCGAGGCTGAATGCGGGTCTTGGGTACGAGCCATGGCAACCGTGCCGCGTTCATTTTTGAGACCGTTGTTGGCTTCGTTCTTTACTTTGTTTTCGGCAGGTTTTTGGCTCATGTCGGGAAGATGGCCGCCACCTTGAATCATGAAGCCATCGATGACGCGATGAAAAATCGTACCCGTATAGTGCCTCGATTCGACATAGGCCAAAAAATTCTTAACCGTTTCCGGAGCCTGTTCTTCGAATAATTCCAAAGTGATGGTACCGAGACTTGTTTGCAGCTTGACCATGATGGCTCCGTTGCGCATTGCGTACGCACTTAACGAAAAATTGTTGACGACAGCACTCATTCGATGAGCGCTGGATTTTGCTGGCTATTTTTTTGCCGGTGGATTGTTTGCTGCTACGAGACGTGCGCTATTAATGACAATAGGTTGCATCGGAACATCGGGCATATCGTGAACGAAACCGGTGGGTGTGCTGGCCATTTTAGTCACTACATCCATGCCTTCCACGACCTTGCCAAAAACGGCGTAACCCGCGCCATCCTGGCCGGGATAATCGAGAAATCGATTGTCGACCAAGTTGATATAAAACTGGGCAGTGGCCGAATGGGGATCGGGCTTGCGTGCCATGGCAATGGTACCGACAGTGTTACGCAATCCATTCTTGGCCTCATTTTCGATCGGTGCGCGAGTAACCTTTTGTTGCATGTCTTTCGTAAAACCGCCGCCTTGTGCCATGAAGCCGGGTATGACACGATGAAATATTGTTCCGTCATAATATTTATCCTCCACATACTGGAGGAAATTGGCCACTGACTTGGGCGCTTTGTCCGGATTAAGC
>DASUGV010000190.1:0-2846 GCA_036273835.1 Rhodocyclaceae bacterium | reverse complement strand
GATCGCTCGTATCGCTGGGCGCAGGTGTCTCGATCTTCGTGCTCGGAGCGCTTTGTTCCGCTGTGGTCTGCATTCTCACCGATGGCACGTCGGGCACGGCGAGAATGGTTGCGTCAGACGGTACCACGGCAGTTATGACCGGCCCTGGCGTGGGCGCGAGAGTAGGCGACGGAATCGTGGTTGTGGTCACATCAATCGGCTTACCGGCTTGTGGCGCCGTCGCAATAACAGTTGTATCTGTCGCCGTCGTCGCGGGTTTGGCCACTGAGTTGTTCGCAGAATCAGGTATCGAGTTGACTGTCGTTTTCGGCTCGATATCTGCCAGCTGCTGGCTCGATGCCGCTGTCATGGTCGGTGTTGCTGCTGGTACCGGTGGCGGTGCGGGTGGTGGTGTGGATGCTGCGACGCGCGCGGGTGCACGTGCAGTTGCAAATACGACGTGCAAGTCATCCGCGTGGAAGCGTTTTTTTCTCCAGGGAAAGTCCAGGCCTGGAAACCCGAATCCCTGTGCACCGAAATTCAGGCACCACAAAAAAAGCGCGTGAATCAGCAAAGAGAGCAACAGCGCGATGCTCATCCGCCGGGGGTCGTGCAGGAAGACAGAGGCAGAGCTCAATCGGTTGCCCTATTCAATGATCGGGTAAGAGGTCTTGTAATTCGAAATCGCTTTTTCTTTTATCATTTTTTCAGCTCCTCTAATACAAACCAAACAGGCAGCAGCGCACTGGCACGCCGTCCGACCTGTCAGCATTACACACGAAAATTTGAGTTTTGCTTCGGCGTGCTGGCCGAAGTTATTTCACATCACGCTGGCCGGCTGTCGCGGCAACGTATTGCGGATGGCGAGCCACACTTCGAAATGTGGCTCACGCAGTTGAAGTAGAGCGGAACATCTCGTGTTCCGCTCTATTCGAGAAGTGCTTCAGGCCGTCTTATTTTAGATACTGCACCAGCGGCGAGTTGAGTGCCTTGATGCCGTTCACCACCAGTTGCCCGACGGCAATGGCGCCTTTCTCGCGGAAGTGGGTGTTGTCTTCGGTATCCGTCGTGTAGCCGGGGAAGCCTTCCGATGCGAGCACCCATAGGTAATAGGCTTTGGAGCCTTCTTCGCCGATACCCGTAAAGAACACCATGCTACTGGTAGTCAGATCGATGACGGGCGTTCCTGTTGCTGTGCCGAGGTTACGTACAGCTTGCGGATAATCGCCGCCGGCTGACGTGATGTGGCTGTTCTTCATCGTACCCGAACCGTCCGTTGCGAAAGTGCGGCGTGTCACGGGCGTGATCAAGATCGGATGCGCGCCTACGCTATTGGCATAATCCACATAAATCTTCAACGTGTTGTAGAAGGTCGTGGCGGCGGGGTTGTCGTTTTCGTCGTTATGTCCGAACTGGATCAGCAGGTAATCGCCTGCTTTGATCTTGCTCTTGATGTCGGCGTAATTCGATGTCGTCAGGAAGCTCGTCGTGCTGGCGCCGGACTTGGCATCGTCCACCACGGTTGCCGTGCTCTTGAAATACATCTGGAACGGTTGACCCCAACCCTCGCGCGGATACAGGCTACTGGCATAAAGACTGACTGTGGAGTCACTGGCAAGGAAAATCTGGATAGCCGCCGTGCCGCCGCTCGACGAACTCGAGGATGAACTCGAGGAACTGGAAGAGCTCGAGGAAGAACTGCTGGACGAAGAGCTGGATGATGAGCTCGACGACGAGCTGGAACTGCTTGAGGAGCCGGAGCTTGACGAGCTGCTCGAAGAACTGCTGGATGAACTGGAACCGGCCGTCGGATTGTACGAACACCAGGTGGAGTTGCTCGGCGCACCGGGGAAGTTGGCCAGCGAGCAGGTGAAGTTGCCGGTTCTTGTAACGTTCGGGGCGAACACGCCCGACTTGCCCATGGTGGTGTCATGCGTGCCGCTCATGGTGCAGGTGCCACCGGGTTGCGCGCACTTGGTCCAGCCTGACGGCGCGTCAGCGGCTGCGAAAGCACCGCTCGATAAAACGAGCGCGAGCGCGCCCAGAACAAATTTGAATTTCATTTTTGTCTCCGTTGATTTTTGGTATGCAGAACACTGCATGACCAAGCGTACATAGATCTGTTCTGCGCCGCCTGACCGGGATTGCTTAAATTGCACACCGAGAACTTGCGCTTTCGGCGGCCAAGTCCGAACACTTACAAACCCTTACATCTCAGTGTCGGCCCACTTCGCTAGCGATGCGTTTTTTAAGACATAGGACATCGTGTCCGATCAAGGAGGTCATCATGAAATCAGTACGCATTCTTGCTGTCGCAGTGCTTGGCTATGCTGCCGCGCTTGTTCCGACTGTCAGCCAGGCGAGCAGCGTTGTCGTGTCTTTGCCGGGTCTCCATGTACGGCTGCCTGCGCCACCGATTCTTCCAGTCATTCTGCCGCCGGGCGTGTCGGTCCATGAAGACCATGTAGTCGGCTATGAACCGGTGTACCGCCCGCTACCCGCGCCCCGTTACTATCGGGAAGGTTGGCGGGACGATTGGCGTTATGACAGATGGGACCGTCATTACGATCGCGATCGTTATGATCATCGCAACGACCATGACCGGGACGGCGATCATCATGACCACGATAGAGGCGATTGGCATCGCTAAGATTTCTTAGCATAAGGATCGGGGCGCAAGAGCGCCCCGTTTTTTTGTTAGCTATAGATTGTTTTGCGATAGCGCATGCTTTCACAGCTATACGAAATTGGCACCCCCACATTTTTAATTACAAACGCTTACAACCTTAAGTCATCAAGTACTGTCACCCAACGTTATTGAAATCATGCGCATGTGCGCAGCTCTTACTCAAAGGAAACCACCATGT
>DASUGV010000189.1:0-2768 GCA_036273835.1 Rhodocyclaceae bacterium | reverse complement strand
GTTCTGGTTTATCCCATTGTCGGATGGCACGACCAGTGTGGGAGCCGTGTGTTCGCCCGATTACCTGAAGACGCGCAAAACGGACCCGACGGAATTTCTTTTCGCCACCATTGCCTTGTGCCCGCAGCTGGCAGACCGGCTGAAAAACGCCAAGCTGCTGGGGCCCGCAACCGCGACCGGCAACTACTCGTACGACTCATCCCGTTGTCATGGAGATCGTTATATCGCGGTCGGCGACGCGTATACGTTTATCGATCCCGTCTTTTCCTCGGGCGTTTATCTCGCCATGAACGGCGCATTCCAGGGCGCTGAAGTCATCGACGCCTGGATACGCGACGACAAGCGCGCGGCAGCCAAAGCGCTGAAGGAATACGAACGCTTGCTGGTACGCGGGCCGAAAGTGTTTTCGTGGTTCATTTACCGCATCTCCGCGCCGGCCTTCCGCAACATGTTCATGGATCCGAGCAATGTGTTTCGCGCGCAGGAAGCAGTCCTATCGGTGTTGGCGGGCGATGTGTTCCGCTACACGCCGATCGGCCGCAGCCTGCTTTTCTTCAAGACCTATTACTATCTGTCTTGTTTGCGAAACTGGCGGATGGCGTTGCCGGCAGCGATGCGTCACAAGAGAGTGCTCAAGGAATCGATACGCGAGGCGTCCGATGCAGCCTGAGAAACGTGCGAGTGCAGCGTCTGCGCTTGTTCCTGCTTATTCCTGTCATGCATCGCGTAAAATTTAGTTATTTGAACGGGCGCAGCCATGGACACGCTTGAACAGATCAGACAACAAATCCACGAGAAGGTCGGTACTCCATTGGAGTCCATCACTGCGGAAGCCTCTTTGGAATCCGTGGGTATCGATTCGCTGATGCTGCTCGATCTGATGTTCGATTTCGAAGATCACTTCAAGATCAAGCTTCCCAACGACTTGCCGCGTCCGCAGACAGTGGGTGAGTTGGTTCAGGTAGTGGAATCCTTAAGCCCAAAAAATGCCTGAATCTTCTTACCGCCGCGTTGCGGTGACGGGTCTCGGTGTCGTTAGTCCGTTTGAGGGTAACGCACAGAATTTCTTCGACAGCATGATGCATGGCCGATCTGCGATCCGCCTATACCAGCATCCATTGGCCAGCCAGTCGCTGGCGGTTCCTGCCGTCTATTGCGATCGCTTTGATGCTGCTCAGTCGGTGGGACGCCCACTGGCTAACACGATGGACCGTTTCAGCCAGCTTGGCGGCGCAGCGGCTTTTGCGGCGTGGGAAGATGCCGGCTTACAGATACAAGGTACCGATCCGGGTGTTGGCGGCAATCCGCGTTATGGCGTGTCCTGGGGCACAGGTGTTGGCGGCACGCTAACCTTCGAACACGGTTACCGCGAAATCATGCTCAATGGCCGCGAACGTGTTCCGCCGCTATCGGTCGTGCTGGCAATGAACAATGCGGCGGCTTCGCATGTCGCCATTCGGCTCGGCTTGGGCGGTAGCTGTCTGACCTATTCGGTAGCATGCGCATCGTCGGCAGTTGCGGTCGGCGAAGCCTTCCAGCGCATCCGCAGCGGGCAAGATACCATTGTCATAGCCGGTGGTTCCGAGGCGCCGCTCTCCGAGGCCGTCGTCCGCGCGTGGGATGCCATGCGGGTAATGGCTTCCGGCGACGAAGAAACGGCGCCCGCGTCTTGCCGTCCATTCCATGCGCGCCGCGCGGGGCTCGTGCTGGGCGAAGGCGCGGCGGCGTTGGTATTGGAGGATTGGGAGCATGCCAGTCGGCGCAACGCTCGCATCTATGCCGAACTGGTGGGCTACGGCGCAAGCTGCGATCATGCTCATCTGGTCAAGCCGGCTGCGGAAGGCCAATCTAGAGCGGTGCGCGCGGCTTTGACGCAAGCAGAATTGGCGCCGCATGATATCGGTTACGTGAACGCACACGGCACTGCGACACGCGAAGGCGATCCGACTGAGATCGGTGTATTGCGCGAAGTATTCGGGTCCGCCGCCGAAGCGTTGCCAGTGAGCGCCACCAAATCCATGCATGGACATCTGCTTGGGGCCACGGGTGCGGTGGAAGCGCTTGTGACCGTGCTGGCGATTCATAATGCGAGTATTCCACCGACATTCAATCTCGATGAGGTGGCGGAGGATTGTCACGGCGTGCGCCACGTGGTCGGCGAAGGCCAACGCAGCAAATCTCTCAAGGCCGCGCTGTCCAATTCATTTGCATTCGGCGGAAGCAATGTCGTCCTCGCATTCAAACAGGTGGCATGATGAGAACGCCACAGCCCCTCTCCTCGCATATCGCCGCTTCAAGCACATTCAAGTCGACATCTTCCGCGCCGCCAGCGGTTTCGCCATTGCATTTGAGCTATCGGACAGTGACTGCTACGGAGAATTCGGCTGCTGTGGTGCTGGATGCTGCGGAAGATGTGCTGGGCGCTGCCCTGCATGCGGTTCAAGCACAGGTCCCTGGTTACGAAGGGACGCTATGCCCGCTGGTGATGATGCCTACTTTGCCGGACACACACGATCTGCTGGAAGTCTGGCATGCGCCTGGGCCATTTTGCACGGGTAATGTGGACGGTGTGCATTTCCGCTGCAATGACGAGTTGTTGTTTGCTGCGATAGTGCTGGAAGAAAATGTCGATGAGCGCGGCGAAGATATTTTGTCGGCGGCACGAAGAGGCTATGTCGCTCTATTCGAAACGCTCGCAGCGAAGGGTTTTCCGCATCTCGTACGATGCTGGAATTATATTCCTCGCATTAACGCAGAACAGATCGCAC
>DASUGV010000188.1:0-2208 GCA_036273835.1 Rhodocyclaceae bacterium | reverse complement strand
CAGGATCAGCCCCCACCGCTGATTTCATAGCCTCTACCGCACGGTCATACATGCCGATCTGTGCATACTCGGCGCCAAGAAAGTAAGTCAGCTTCGCGTAATCGACGGAAGATAACTTCTTCTCTTGCGCAGCCTTTAGGTAGGTAATCGCCTGACCATGGTCATCGCGATTCGCAGCATCGATTGCCAAATGAAGCAATTCGGGGCCATCAAATTTTTCGGGGTCGAAAGACATGTAATTGTGTCCAAGCAGAAGCGGAGGGTACGCATTATCGCGCTAATTTGTGAGCTCGACATGCTAACTGGTTGCACTGAGCAGTTGGTACAATTTTGCTGCTCTAATACGCCGCTGTATCATATTTGCTTAAAGTAAAGATATCTAGCGCCAGATTAATCTGGTACTGCATTTCATAAATTTCGACTGAATCAATTTCAAACGCAGCCGTGCTACCGATACTTCTTGAACAGGGAAAGATTGCCAAAGGCAATGGCGAGATCGAAAAGGCGCTTAGCCTCTTCAAGACAGCCATTCAGATTGAACCTCATAACATCGTCGCGCTACGCACTTTGGGTTCCGCGCTGGAAGAGTGCGGGCAATTGACAGAAGCACTCGCCATCTACAGTCGTGCGATTCATCTTGCTCGCGATGTTGATCTGCTGAACGAACGCGGTGCTATCTTGCGACAACTCGGGCAATATGAACAAGCCATTACGGATTACCGACACGCGCTGACGCTCGACGCAAATAACGCACTAGTACGTTACAACCTTTCCATCGCTTTGCTTTCGACAGGCCAATTCGACGAAGGATGGCAACTCTACGAATCGCGTTGGGATAGCGTCCTCAGCAAATACCAACGCAGGTTTGGCGTACCGCAGTGGCGTGGCGATTTTCCGCTAACAGGCCGCACCATTCTCCTGCATGCCGAACAAGGCTTCGGCGACACCTTTCAATTCTTGCGCTACACCAAGCTTGTTGCAGATCAGGGCGCACATGTGATCATGGCGGTGGATCGCAGTCAGCACACGCTTGCGCAGCGCGCGCCCGGCGTATCAACGGTACTCAGTAATGGCGATACATTTCCACCATTCGATTGTCATAGTCCGTTAATGAGTCTGCCTTTTTGCTTGCAAACAACGCAGAACACTATCTTTGCGCCTCAAAGATATCTCTTTGCCGATAGCGAAAGAGTTGAACATTGGAAAAGCAAACTTGGTGTAACGAAAGTCCCGCGCGTTGGCCTCGCATGGTCGGGCAGCGTCGGCCACAAGAACGATCGCAATCGCTCCATCCCGCTCGAAACTCTCCAAAGCGCGCTGGCTAGCGATCGCCATGAATTTATCAGCCTGCAAAATGAGATTCGTGCATCGGACAAAAAAGTTCTCGAGCATGGATTTCCTGGACAACATTTTGGCGCGGCGCTTAATTTTGATGAGACAGCCGCATTGATCGAAAATCTTGATCTCGTGATCGGCGTCGATACCTCTGTCATACATCTCGCGGCAGCGATGGGCAAGCCATGCTGGCTGCTGCTATCGCATGTTGCGGACTGGCGCTGGCTGACGAACCGTGATGATAGTTTGTGGTATCCGAGCATGCGTCTGTTTCGTCAAACCCACTCCGGAGATTGGCGCGAAGCGCTCAGGAAAATTCGACAGCAAATGGATTTGATGGCCCGATGATCAGAACAAATACATGCCAGGCGCATTGATATTGACTATGGCAAATAAATAATAAAGTCTAGGCCCTTTGATTAATCGTCGATACATATTCGATCAATACGCTGCGCCCACATCATGACTATCGAAGATATCGAATTTGTCCAGGAGAATATCCGGAAAACCTATGCTGACGAAATGCGGAACAAATCACCGGAGCAGATGCAATACCTTAAGCAGTATCTGCTCAACGTCAGGAAATCAATCGACGAGGTATTTGCTCCCGAGTTTCGCAGCGGCAAGGTGTCCAACAATCTAAAAGATGTGCTCAAGCGCCAGCACCTCATATTGATGACTGGGCAGAGCGACGTAACGGCAGACGCCGATCCGGCAACGTTATACAAGGGCTTCATGAAAGGTGAGCCTAGTACAGAGAATGTGTCTGCGGGGGTAATGCTGCATGAGAACGTCTGGGATCAACTGACAAAGGCCGTTGTGGTTTTGCAAGGGCCGGATCTCACCGAAGCCAGGATGGAAGGCCCGTTCCCG
>DASUGV010000187.1:0-2361 GCA_036273835.1 Rhodocyclaceae bacterium | reverse complement strand
GTCGTCGACTTCGATGACCATGACAGAGACATCGCCACGATTGCGCCGTACGAGTTGTTCGCGGCTTTGCTCGAGTTCGCGACGCGTTTGCGCCAGCTTAGCCAACGCTTCGAGACGAGCGATAAGTTCGACGCGTGGCGTACCTTTGTTGATGAAGTCGGTCGCGCCAAGCGTTTGTGCGCGCATGCGCGCTTCGTTCTCATCCTCGCCCGAGATGATGAGAACAGGTAACGAATTGACGCGTGCCAAACGCGAGCCGCGCACGCGCTCGAGCAAACCGAATCCATCCAGACGCGGCATGCCGATATCGGAGATCACCACTTCGATAGTGGGATCCAGCAGTAGCGCCTGCCAACCTGCTTCGCCATCGCATTCTTCTCGTACGTCGAATTTGTCGCGAATCTGCTTGATGAGCGAAGCGCGTACCATGCGCGAATCGTCGACGATCAATACGCGCGGCAATTGTGCGACTACTTCAGACATCAGCTTGTCTCCCATCGGTTGCTCCCTTTATCGACCAGTCTCCGTTACTGCAAATCGGGCTATTCATTATTTGCGCTCGTATTTATTCGCACAACCGTGCGGCCGTGCGCCTGCCCTGATAGTAATTGTCCAAACACTTCCGGTAATTCTTCAAAACCAACTTCTCTTGTCAGTGCCTCCAGATGACGAGGACGAAGATCCGTTGCCAACCTCGACCACGCACGTTCGCGCAATGCAAAACCTGCGTAGCCCGAATCGATTCCCAACAAACTCACACCACGCAAAATAAATGGCATGACAGTGGCATTCAACGCGGTGCCGCCCGCCAGACCTATGCTGGCGATTGCGCCGGTGGGCTTGGTCGTGCTGACAATCCAGGCCAGTACATCGCCGCCTACGCTGTCCACTGCGCCCGCCCATAAACCTTTGTCGAGCGGCTTGATGGCTGCCGGCAACTCTTCGCGCAACATGACGCGCGTCGCGCCCAGACTGCGCAGCCAATCGGCCTGCCCGGCCTTGCCGGTCAATGCGACAACTTCATAACCGCGTGCCGACAACATATCGATGGCAAGCGAACCCACACCTCCCGTCGCGCCCGTCACCAGCACCGGACCATTCTCCGGCTTCAGTCCGTTGTCTTCCATCCGGCATATCGCCATCGCCGCCGTCAAACCCGCCGTGCCCAGCGCCATCGCGTTGCGCAGACTCATGCCGTTCGGCAGCGGCAGCACCCAGCCGCCGGGTACCAATGCGCATTCGGCATAACCGCCGTGATGCGCGACACCTAAGTCGTAACTGGTTGCGATCACTGCGTCGCCAGATCGAAAACGCGGCGCGGCGCTCTGCATCACAGTGCCTGCCAAATCGATACCGCCTACACAAGGGAAGCGCCGCACGACGTTGCCTTTGCCGCTTGCAGCCAATGCATCCTTGTAATTCACGCTCGAGTAGGCAACGCGTATCAGCACATCGCCCGCATCGAGTTGGTCCTGGCTGAGCGTGGTGAAGCCACTCTTGATCCGTTGTTGCCCGGCGCTACCCGTTTGCTCGATCAAGAAAACCTTAAACGGTGTCACTGCCCACTCCAGTCATACGACACGAGAAAAAACTGCTGGCATTTCCAACCGTTGTACTCATTTGTGCAGCCGATGGATTATTCAGTAAGCGCCAGTATTGCCCCTCAAATCCCTGACTTGCGGTCGGCAATTCGCGACAGAGTGACATGCGGCCCCAAGGCACTTTGCAGCGTCTGCGGGTCAACCCCAATCATCACAAAACCAAGCCTCGCCTCAAGTTGCAAAGAACAAGTGCCGTTGGAGCTTTTAGGCAGTCAAAGGTCGCGGATTCGCATGATTCAAACCCCATTGGCAAACATCGACAGTTACATCGCGTTCTTTAGCGAGAATGAGTTGCCCGTGCTGCGCCGTACCGCACGCGCGCTGGCCAAATTGCGCGAGGACGAGGACGACGTCAACGCACAACACATCGTCTCCGTGGTGTTGCAGGACCCGCTGACAGCCATGCGCTTGCTGTCCTATCTCGAAACGCATCGGCGCCATAGTCAGAATCGCGATATCACCACCATCGATCGTGCAATCATGATGATGGGCATTACGCCGTTCTTCGAAAAATTCTCGAATCTTCCAACGGTCGAGGAGCGGCTCGTACATCATCCGAAAGCGCTGGTCGGCACGCTCAAAGTCATCACGCGCGCGCGCAGCGCAGCGCAGTACGCGCGCGACTGGGCAGTGCTGCGTCACGATCTCGATGTGGATGAGGTGACCGTCGCCGCGCTGCTGCACGACGCAGCGGAACTTCTGTTTTGGAGCTGTGCGCCGGACCTCATGCTGCGCGTGGCGCAGGTCATGCAGGAAGCAC
>DASUGV010000186.1:0-4257 GCA_036273835.1 Rhodocyclaceae bacterium | reverse complement strand
CGCTTGAAGACAACAAGCTCGACCGACGGCGTTTGCTAATCGTGGACGACGTGCGCGATAACCGAGTTCTCCTGCGACGACGGTTTGAGCGGCGTGGCTTTGAGGTAGTCGAGGCGGAAAGCGGACTTACCGCGCTTGATCTTATCGATGCCGAATCATTTGATCTCGTCCTCTTAGACATCATGATGCCAGGTATAGACGGGATAGAAACCCTAAAGCGTATTCGCAAGCAGAAGTCCGCGTCTCAGCTTCCTGTGATCATGGTCACGGGAAAAACAGCCACCGAAAACATGGTAGAGGCCTTGCAACTTGGTGCAAACGACTATGTCACGAAGCCGGTGGATTTTGCCGTCGCACTCGCCCGCGTGGAAGTACAGATCAGCCGAAAACGCGCAGAGGAGCAGGCGGCTTTCGCGACTGATGAATTGCGGAAAACGAATGAGGATTTGGAGCGTCGCGTTGCGGAGCGAACAGGTCGCCTTATCGAAGCCAATCAAAAGCTGAAGATAGAAATCGCAGAGCGCGAGGAGTTGCAGGCCAAGTCACAGTACCTCGCCTACCACGATTCGCTGACCGGGCTTGGCAATCGACTCCTGTTCAAGGAGCATCTCGAAGAAGCGCTGACGGACGTTACGATAGCTCCACATCAAGTGGCCGTCTTGTTTTTGGACCTTGATGGCTTCAAGTCGGTCAATGACACGCTGGGGCATTCGGTCGGCGATCTGCTCTTGAAATCGATCGCAGCTAAGCTTCGCAATATTCTTCGGCCCACAGATCGAATCTCTCGCCTCGGGGGTGATGAATTTGCGATTTTACAAATGTCCGTGGTCCAGCCGGAATCGTCTATCGCTTTGGCGCAGGAGATTCTCGCGATTGCGGAGCAAGAGTTCGACATCGACGGGCACGATGTAACTGTCGGTGCAAGTATCGGAATCGCGATCGCATCTCCCGGCGAGACCGATGCTGAGACTATTTTGAAAAGTGCGGACCTCGCAATGTACAGCGCCAAGTCCGACGGTCGTGGGACATACCGCATGTTCGATCCAGAAATGGACTCGATCGTGCAAGCGCGGCGAATTCTCGAAAAAGATTTGCGCACCGCTTTTTCGCAGAACGAATTCAAGCTTTTCTATCAGCCGTTAGTTAATCTCCATACCAAACGAGTAAAGGCCTTTGAAGCATTGATGCGCTGGGAGCATCCCGAGCGCGGCTTAATACCTCCTTCCGAGTTCATTCGGGTTGCTGAAGAAATGGGTCTGATTGTCCCGTTGGGTGAATGGGCATTGAGGCAAGCATGCGCGGAAGCGATGGATTGGCCGAGTGAGGTCTGTGTTTCTGTCAATTTGTCGCCTTTGCAATTTTCAAAGGGGAACCTCGTTTCGACGGTCGTAAGCGCTTTGGCCTCGTCGGGACTCCCGGGCTCGCGTCTTGAGCTTGAAATTACCGAAACAATCTTGCTGGAGAAGACGGAGCGCAACGTTTCCATCCTAAATCAGCTGCGAGGCCTGGGAGTTCGAATATCAATGGACGATTTCGGAACGGGCTATTCGAGTATCGGCTACCTTCGGAGTTTTCCATTCGATAAAATCAAGATTGATCAATCGTTTGTGCGAGATCTGCTCGTTGATGAAGGAAGTCTTGCAATCGTTCGGGCTATCGCTCGGCTGGGAGTCAGCTTTGGCATCACCACGACGGCCGAGGGGGTCGAGACTGAAGAGCAGATGCATTGTTTGAGCCTCGAAGGTTGCGTTGAGGCTCAGGGATATCTCCTTAGCAAACCTGTGCCGGCTAGCGAGGTCAGTGAGCTGCTCAACAGATTGGCTCACCGGCAATAGCAGTAAACCGGTGCTGGACGGCCCGCAGAATAACAGTCAGTGCGCCAGTTCTCAGGCCGCTTTTCCCTATACGTTTGCGCCGGAAACAACGGTCTCCTCTTTTTAAGTTGCGCCATTCTAGGGCTTCCGAGCACGACGCACATGCTCGGGTACGATCTCGCGCTCGAAATTCATCGCGCGACAATCCGTCGCCGGGGGGCCGGGGTCACTGCGCAACCCCGCGAGGTTCTCGGCTTCGGGCATGCACGCCCGACGCAACTCGTCTACTCCGCGGCGCGCAACTGTCCGGCTGCGCTGCCGCGCATCGAGAGATAGAGGTCGGCCTTGGCGGGATCGTCGGTATGCCGGATGAGGTCGGTCACCGGCGTATAGCTCAGCATCCGCCCACCATCCGGCAACGCGGTGCAACTGAAACGCAGCACCTGTCCATCGGCAAGCTTGATGTTGATCGGCGTGGAATCGCCTGATCGCATCATCTCGGTGCGACGCGCGATAAACGCGCTCAGCTCTTCCTCGGGCAGCTCAAACGCGCCGGTATCGCGGCCATGATACATCAGCGCGATGAACGGCGGCTTGCTGTCGGCCTTCTCGTCGGGCAGCGAAAAATAATGCCGGAATGCGCGATTGATGAATTCCGCGCGGGTGTCGGAATCCAGCAGCACGATGCCGATATCGACCTCATCGAGCGCGGCGGAGAGCCGCTCGGCCGTCGCGTAATGCCTGTGCTGCCACGCGAACGCATCCACCATTCTCTTGCGCACCAATCCGGTGATGGTGGCGGTCCCGATCGCGGTCAGCGCCAGCATTGCGAGCCTAATCAGATCGGCCGTCTGATAGCCCGGCATCGAGCGATGGTGGAGAAAAAACACCGCCGAGGCGGCGACCGCGACGGCAGCGCTGATCAATCCCGAAATAAGCCCGCTGAGCGAGCCCGCCAGCGCGACAATGCAAATGAACAGCGGCGCCGGATTGGGCACCACAGTAAAATGCTTGTCGACGACAATGGCGATCAAAGCCGCCGCCGCCGTGAGTATCGGGCCAAAGATTGCGCGCCAATCGACCTTCATGCGCCTGTTCTCGTTTGTCACGAGGCTAACGTTTCGCAACTTGCCGGATGGTTGCGCCGCGGCGAGTTTGTTTACCGCATCGTTAAAAAGGCGTTTACCCGCTTGCCGCCGTTTTCCAGGTTTTTTCGATCAAAATCACATCGAAATCCGGATCACTCGGCGAGTGAAGGCTTGGCACAGACGCGCTCTGCGGCTGTGGCTGCGCGCTAATCCGGCCGACCGCGTCCTCGCCCCGCGCGCCGGTGGCGATCAGCAGAGAAGCCGAAAGCAGGATCGCCATCGCCAGCGAAACGGCAACCAGTACGACAGGTGTTTTCATCGCTCGTCGCGGGTCACCGCCCGTTGTCGGGGAATAGTGCGAATGGCTTGAAGAAAGAATCTGGCTACGCCGGAAAGGGCATCGCCATCGAGAGCTTGATCGAAAGCAACGTCAGCGTCACGACCAGGCAAAGCGAAAGCGAGCCGATCGCGAGTGTAGCCGCGACTGCATCTGTCAACCGGGACGATGCGACTGGCGCGGGGTGGCGATTGAAGCCTATTGCGCCGGTCGGCGGCGTCATGGCCTTGTATCCTTCAACGCGAGCGCGAATCACCCGCGTTGTTAAAAGGTCGCTCTATTCGCCGGCAATATTTGGGCAAAGCAGCCTCGAACATGGCGAAAAGGGGGCATGCTGGATGCGAACGGCCCGCCTCGGCGGCGATGCCTGACTCACGCTTCGGCGGGGCGGCGGTTGAACTACGCCTCGGGGGCGAGGCTCGGCTTACGCCTCGGCGGCAATTCCCGGCGTATCATCCACTTCGACATCCGGCCGCCAGTCCATGGGGACAAAGCCCGGCGTCTGCTCGACCCGGCGCAGCCAGGTTCGGATGGCCGGAAACGTCGAAAGGTCGTAGTCGCAGCGATCCGCGACATGCGTGTAGCCATACAGCGCAATATCGGCGACCGTGAATCGGCCAGTGGCAAAATATTCGCGAGTCCTCAGGTGATTTTCCATCACCTGCAGGGCCGCATAGCCGCGCTCCATCCAGTCTTCCAACGCATGCGTTTGCAGGTCGCGACCGCCCTTGACCAGCGCTAGCCAGAAATATGCCGCGCCGATATTCGGCTCCAGCGCGTGCTGTTCGAAGAACATCCACTGCAGCGCCTCAGCGCGCTCGATTCGCGATTCCGGCGCCAGCGGCGTGCCGCCAGCCACATACCAAAGGATCGCGTTGGATTCGGCAAGGTAGCGTCCTTCGCCGACTTCCAGGAGCGGCACCTGGCCGCTCGGATTTTTGGCAAGAAAATCCGGCGTCCGGCTCTCGCCGCGCAGGATGTCGATCTCGATGGCTTTATAGGGTGCATTCAGCAAGGC
>DASUGV010000185.1:0-4783 GCA_036273835.1 Rhodocyclaceae bacterium | reverse complement strand
CAGCGGCTGCCAATAGGACAGGCGGATAGGCGCGCGATCAATATGGCCAAAAATCGCTGCGCCATAGTACTTTCATGCCATGGACTTCGCTGCCTATTTCGTGGTCGAAACGATTGGTCTGAAGACGAGACGGTACTTTTGCGACTTCCCCGGTGCGGCGGCATCCTTCAAGACCGGCATGGGTTGCGCTAGCCGGACCGCACGGATAATGGCGCGGTCCAGCCTTTCGTCGCCGCTCGACGTATGAATCTGCACGTCCAGTACCGCGCCATCCGCGAACACAACCAGATCGAGCGTCGCCTCTGTCGCGGCCGAGAAATTTCCGGGCGGCAGGACCAGATGACGGCGAATCGCCTGCCGCATCGCTTCGGCAAGATCGGTGTCCTTTTCAATCACGCGCGGCGGGGCGGGCGGCGGCGGTGCGACGATCTCCTTAGGTACCGGTGTCGAAGCACACGCACAGACAAACATACATGCCATGCAGATAAATGTATTTCGCATATTAGCCACCTGAAGTCGAGCACGCCGGGTTAAAAATCAGCCCAGCCATTTTCGTGCGTTTCTGAACATACGCATCCAGGGTGAATCCTCACCAAGCTTCGCCGGTGCCCACGACATTTGCACCGTACGGCGGCAGCGCTCCGGATGCGGCATCAGAATATTAAAGCGGCCATCCCGTGTAGTGAGTCCCGTAATGCCCGCCGGTGAACCATTCGGATTGGCCGGATAACTGACGGTAACATTACCCTTGTTATCTATAAAACGCAGCATCGCCAACGCATTGTTCTCGTCACCGGCATGCTGGAATACCGCTCGGCCTTCGCCATGACTGACGACGATGGGCATGCGGCTGCCAGCCATGCCTTGCAGAAAAATCGACGGGCTCTCCAGCACTTCCACCATCGCGAAACGCGCTTCGAATTGCTCGCTCTTGTTGCGATGAAAACGGGGCCATGCTTCCGCGCCTGGAATGATTTCAGCGAGGTTGCTCATCATCTGGCAGCCGTTGCAGGCGCCTAGCGCAAACGTATCGGTACGCTGGAAGAAGGCTTGGAATTGCTCGCGCAGCTTCGCATTGAATAAAATGGATTTTGCCCAGCCCTGCCCCGCACCCAGCACATCGCCGTAGGAGAAACCGCCGCAAGCGGCGAGACCATGAAAGTCGGCGAGGCTGGCACGGCCCGCCATCAGATCGGACATGTGAATGTCATAAGGAGAAAAACCGGCGGCCTCGAATGCGGCGGCCATTTCGTTTTGCGAATTGACGCCTTGCTCGCGCAGAATCGCAACTTTTGGCCGCGCACCTGAATTTATGCACGGCGCCGCGATGTCCTCCGCCGGGTCGTAGGTGAGAGACATCGACAAACCCATATCCGCCTTGTCAGCCAGCGCGGCGAATTCCTGATCGGCACTTTCTGCGTCATCACGCAGCTTTGCGATTTCATGACTGACTTCAGACCAAATTTGCAGTAGCTCATGCACAGACGCTTCAAATACCATCTTGGCATTACGACGAATGCGTATCTCGCCGCGATCGTTCGGCGTGCCGATGAAGTTGACGCACGCAGCCAGACCGGCGGCGTTCAGCATGGACTGCACGCGCTCGCGATCGTCGCGGCGAATCTGGATCACAGCGCCAAGCTCCTCGGCAAACAATGCGCCGAAGATGCGATCGATGAAGCGGCCCTTGAGCAAGTCGGGACGCTTCTCGCTGCCATCGACGTCGCTCATCATGCCATCGAAGCAAACGGAATCCAGTTCGATCGATAGGCCAACACGCGCAGCGAAAGCCATTTCGCATAAGGTGGTGAACAGGCCACCATCGGAGCGGTCGTGATATGCCAATAGCAAGTTCTCGCGCTTCAACGCGACGATACCGTTGAAGAAACTCTTGAGCGTTTCGGCATCGATGTCGGGTGCGTGCTCGCCTACCGAGTTGTAGGCCTGCGCCAGTACGGAACCGCCAAGCCGATGCTTCTGCTTGCCGAGATCGACGAGAATCAGTTCCGTCTCGACACCTTCTTCGACATGCAGTTGCGGCGTGAGTGTCTTACGGATATCGCCCACGGGCGCAAAGGCTGTCGCGATCATCGACAGCGGCGAAACAACCATCTTATCTTCGCCGTTCTCTTGCCAGGTCGTGCGCATCGACAATGAGTCCTTGCCCACGGGAATCGACAGCCCGCAAGCGATACACAAATCGGAAACCGCCTTGACGGTCTCGAACAAACTTGCATCTTCGCCGCGATGCCCCGCTGCCGCCATCCAGTTGGCCGAGAGCTTGATCTGGCCGATATCCGCTACATCTGCCGCGAGCAGATTCGTAATGGCCTCGCCGATAGCCATACGACCCGACGCAGCCGGGCTGACACATGCCAATGGCGTACGCTCGCCCATCGCAAAAGCTTCGCCGGCATAGCCATGAAAACTCATCGCCGTGACGGCAACATCCGCAACTGGAACTTGCCACGGACCCACCATCTGGTCGCGTGCAGTCAGGCCACCCACCGAGCGATCTCCAATGGTGATAAGGAAGCTCTTGCTCGCCACGGCCGGCATACGCAACACACGGTGGGCCGCTTCTTTCACGTCGATTGCCGTCACATCGAACGGCGGCAGAAATACCGGGCGCGTCGACACGTTGCGCGTCATCTTCGGCGGCTTGCCGAGCAGCACCTGCATCTCCATGTCAACAGCATTATTTTCAAAATGATCGTCGCGCACCTGCAGTCGACCATCACTCGTTGCCGTGCCCACCACTGCGAACGGACAACGCTCGCGCGCGCAAATGTCGCGGAATTCTTCGAGACGCTCCGGCGGTAAGGCAAGGACGTACCGCTCCTGTGCTTCGTTGCTCCAGATTTCGCGCGGACTCATGCCGGGCTCTTCGATATGGATCGCACGTAGCTCGAACAGCGCACCCAGTTTTGCAGAGTCGGCCAATTCGGGGAAAGCATTCGACAGGCCGCCCGCGCCGACATCGTGGATCGACAGGATGGGATTTCCGTCGCCCGCTTTTAGCCCGTCGCCTTTCGGGCTTCCTTTTTGCCAGCATGCATCGATGACTTCTTGCGCGCGACGCTGGATCTCCGGATTGCCGCGCTGCACGGATGCAAAGTCGAGATCCGCCGTATTACTTCCCGTTGTCATACTGGACGCGGCGCCGCCGCCCAGGCCGATCAACATGCCAGGACCACCCAACTGGATCAGCAGCGTGCCCGCCTTGAATTCTTCTTTGAACGATTGCTGTGCCTGGATATTGCCGAGACCGCCCGCGATCATGATCGGCTTGTGATAGCCCCGCACTTCGCCTTGCACATTCTGCTCAAACGTACGAAAATAGCCGGTCAGATTAGGCCTGCCGAATTCGTTGTTGAAGGCCGCCGCGCCGAGCGGGCCATCGATCATGATTTGCAACGCGGAAGCGATGCGCTCGGGCTTGCCGTAATTGATTTCCCACGGCTGCCCGGCACCAGGAATATGCAAATTGGATACTGTAAAACCCGCCAAGCCCGCCTTCGGACGCGAGCCGCGGCCGGTGGCGCCTTCATCACGAATCTCGCCGCCCGCGCCCGTCGACGCGCCGGGGAAAGGCGATATCGCCGTCGGATGGTTGTGCGTTTCGACTTTGGCAAGAATGTGGGTCAACTCGCGCCGATAGGTCCACCTGCCCATCGCATCGGGATAGAAACGGTCGACCTCTGCGCCTTCTATGATGGATGCATTATCGGCGTAGGCCATCACGGTGCCTTGCGGATGGGCTTTGTGCGTGTCCTTGATCATGCCGAACAGCGACTTGGTTTCAGTGCGGCCATCGATGATCCAGTCGGCATTGAAAATTTTGTGACGGCAATGCTCCGAGTTGGCTTGCGCGAACATCATCAGTTCGACGTCTGTCGGATTGCGTTCGACGCGCGTAAAGTTATCGACGAGATAATCGATTTCATCGTCGGATAACGCCAGACCCAATTCGGCGTTGGCAACGATCAAGGCAGCACGCCCGCCTTTGAGAATGTCTATGCTCGTCAACGGTTGCGGCGGGTAATGCGCGAACAACGCATCAGCAGCATCCACATTTTCTAAAACCGATTCGGTCATTCGATCATGCAGAATGGATAAAACGTTTGCATGAGTTTCGGCATCCAAACGACTACCGATATCCAATGTAAACATCGTGCCGCGCTCGACGCGCACGACTTTCGTGAAACCGCAGTTCTTCGCGATATCGGTCGCCTTCGACGACCATGGCGAAATCGTTCCGAGGCGAGGTGTAACGAGCAGACCGACACCGGTAGGCTGCGCTACAGTGGCGGGCGATGCTGCCAATAAGTCCACCAGCCGCGCTTGCTCTTGTTGCGTCAGCGGCGCACTGAGCTCAACAAAATACCAGCGTTCGGCAGCCAGATTACGAATCCTGACACGCGTAGCTTTGAGGACATCGGCAAAGCGGGACAGGCGCACACTGGAGAAAGCAGGTGCACCACGCAGCTTGAGAATCTCGGACATTGGAAAGCTCGAAGAATGGGCACATCAAAATAGCGCCCATGAGTCAAATGAGGCTAAATTATACCGGATCGCCGCAGACGGCCGCGTAAGCTATTAGCAAATCGAACGGTCTAAATCTAGGACAATACTCAACAGCGAGGTTCCCATGGCACGCAAGATCGAAAAACCGGAATCCGAATGGCGCGAGCAGCTCACGCCCGAACAGTTCCGCGTCACCCGCCTCAAAGGCACTGAGCGTCCTTTCACAGGTCAATATTGGGACGTGTGGGACGACGGC
>DASUGV010000184.1:0-3411 GCA_036273835.1 Rhodocyclaceae bacterium | reverse complement strand
AATGACACAACCTCGCAGGGGGCGGGGCTTGGCGGGGTTTTTGGGGATGTGGCGGGGTAATAGTCACTTACTGGCGGAGAGGGCGGGATTCGAACCCGCGTTAGGGTATTACCCTAAACACGCTTTCCAGGCGTGCGACTTAAACCACTCATCCACCTCTCCGCGAAGAGGCGCGAGTATAGCAAAACAGCCGGCGACGGCATAGCGAGACAGGACATGCCGGCTTCGCTACGCGCCGGCATGGTCTTCGCGCCCATTGGGCGAACGCAAATCGGCCACGAGTGCCTCAGCGTCTTTGCTTGGCGGCGCAGTAAGCAGGCTGACGCAAATCAATGCCGCGAAACCCGCAATGACGCCGAACACGCCGCTGGAAATCGGTTGAAGGCCGAACCATGCGGCATCTTGCGAGCCGCCGAAGAAGGGCTGTGTTCTGACCGCATAGAACAATGTCATGAGGAGGCCACACGACATGCCGGCGATGGCACCCCATTTGTTGGCGCGGCGCCAGAAAATGCCGCAAACCAATGCGGGAAAAAACGCCGCGGCGGCCAGCGAAAAAGCAAAGCCGACGGTAAACAAGATGCTGTCGGGTCGCAGCGAGGCAACCCAAGCGGCGACGAGTGCGACCACCATCAACGTTGCTTTGGAAATCAGTAATCGATGCGGTGCGGACGCGCGCGGGCTGATGGTATGGTAGTACACGTCATGCGATAAGGCGCTGGATATGGTCAGCAGCAAGCCATCGGCGGTGGACAACGCGGCAGCCAAACCACCTGCCGCAACCAGCGCGGAAATCACGTAGGGCAATCCAGCGATCTCCGGCGTGGCAAGCACTATGACATCGGGATTGAGCGTCAACTCGCCCAATTGAAGAATGCCATCGTGATTGATGTCATTGACCTTGACCATTCCTACTTTTCCCCATGAACCCAGCCATGAAGGCAGGTCCGATATCGCGGAGCCGACCAGATGTTGATAGACCTCCCATTTGGCAAATGCCGCGTAGGCGGGCGCGGTGAGATAGACCAATAAAATAAAGAGCAAAGTCCACGATACGGATTTGCGCGCCGAAGAAGCGCCCAGCGTGGCGTAGCTGCGCATCAGGATGTGCGGCAAACCTGCGGTGCCGATCATCAATACGAATACGAGCGCAATGAAATTGTTCCGCGCCTGCGCAGGACTCTGTAGCGCGTCGCCGGGATACGCGTCGGCATGGCGGCGCGGTGGCACGGAATGGGCGAGCGCTTCGCGATAATCGCGCTCCCATTGCGTACGCGCATGGTCGGCGTCGACAGGCAAGGCGCGCAGCAGGCGTTGCGTTGCGGCGACCTCGCGCGCCGACGCATTGGATTGCTGCAAAAACTCCAAATGTGCCGTCGTCTCCAAACGGCTGACGCGCAACGATTCCGGTAAGTCCGCTATTTGCTGCCGCAGCGCGGCGGCATGCTGCGCTTGCAATTGGCGGACTTGCGCTTCCACCGGACTATTGAACAGCCGCGTTTCAGCGTCGCTGATTTTCTGCAAGATCTGGCCGTACATCAATTGCGGTACAGGCACGCCGGTTAACTTGTACGAAAGAATGACGACCGGCGCGAGATAGGCGACGATAATGACAATGCACTGCGCGACCTGCGTCCACGTAATCGCACGCATGCCGCCGAGAAAAGAGCAAACGAGTACGCCCGCCAAACCGACGAATACGCCGATCTCGAAGTCGATGCCGAAGAAACGGCTGGTGATCAGGCCAACGGCATATATCTGCGCCACCACGTACACAAAACTGGTCATCACGACAGCGGCAACACCGATCAGTCGCGGCCACTTTCCTTCGTAGCGCGCACCGAGAAAATCGGGAATGGTGAACTGTCCGAATTTGCATAGATAAGGCGCAAGCAGCAGTGCAACCAATACATAGCCGCCGGTCCAACCCATGACAAATGCAAGTGCGTCGAAACCTTCGAAATAGAGCGTGCCTGCCAGGCCGAGAAAAGATGCAGCACTCATCCAGTCCGCCGCAGTCGCCATGCCGTTGAATATCGCGGGAATGCTTCTACCCGCCACGTAGTATTCGTCGACATCCGAAGTGCGGCTGAACACGCCGATGACAGCGTAAGTCAGGATGCTGGTCAGCAGGAAGGTGTAGCCGATCCAATGCGGCGGCAGGCCGTTACGCTCGGCAAACGCAAGCAGCGCCACGAACAGGCCAAAGCCGGTCGCGAAAAGCACGTATCTGCGCATTAGGTGCTGAGTGGTCTGCGGCAACGGCTTATTCCGAAATGATCACTGCATCGCCTTTTGCATGAATGCCAACGTCATGCTCTCGTTGACAGGGAAATAACGATGGCCGTTATGAATGCGGTCTTAGATCGATTGCTTCAATTGTTCCAGGATGGCCGGGTTCTCCAATGTCGACACGTCCTGTGTGATCTCTTCGCCCCGGGCAAGCGAACGAAGCAAACGTCGCATGATTTTGCCCGAACGGGTTTTGGGAAGGTTATCGCCAAAGCGTATGTCGCGCGGCTTGGCGATCGCGCCGATTTCCTTGGCGACCCAATCCTGCAAAATCTTGACGGCTTTCTTCGCGTCCTCGCCTGCCGGCCGTGCGCTCTTGAGCACCACGAAGGCAACGATGGCTTCACCCGTGATGTCATCTGGCCGTCCGACCACAGCCGCTTCGGCCACCGTCGGATTGGAAACCAGTGCAGATTCGATTTCCATTGTGCCCAAGCGATGTCCTGAGACGTTCAATACATCGTCGATGCGGCCCATGATAGTGAAATAACCGGTCTTGGCATCGCGTACCGCGCCATCGCCGGCCAGATACAATCTGCCGCCCAACTCTTCGGGAAAGTAGTTTTTCTTGAAGCGCTCGGGATCGCCCCAAATGGTGCGGATCATCGATGGCCATGGCTTTGTCATAACGAGAAATCCGCCCTTGCCCCATTCGACCTGATGACCCGCTTCGTCGACAACAGCCGCCTGAATGCCGGGAAACGGCAAGGTGCAGGAACCGGGCACCAGTGGCGTTGCGCCGGGCAGCGGCGTGATCATGTGGCCGCCGGTTTCGGTTTGCCAAAACGTGTCGCATACCGGGCAGCGCGAGCCGCCGACATTTTCGTAGTACCACATCCAGGCTTCCGGATTGATGGGCTCGCCGACTGAACCGAGCACGCGCAAACTGGACAGGTTGTAGTTTCGTGGATGCGTGGCCGGTGTTCCCTCCGAAGCTTTGATCAATGAACGGATGGCGGTTGGCGCCGTATAGAAAATACTGACCTTATGCGTTTCGATCATCTTCCAGAAACGACCCGTGTCGGGATAGGTCGGCACACCTTCGAAGACGATCTGCGTCGCACCGCATGCAAGCGGCCCATAAGTGATATAGGTATGACCCGTCACCCAACCGATGTC
>DASUGV010000183.1:0-6119 GCA_036273835.1 Rhodocyclaceae bacterium | reverse complement strand
TCAGTCTCAAGACGCTCTACAACCGGCTGGAAGAATATGGCTCTGTCATGAGCGGGGATCGCAGCAGCGATGATGCGATCAACGAGGCGGCGTGAAGTCTTTGAGCGATTCCGTTCATGGCGCGGCGAAATATTTCATCTGCATCGAAAAGCGCATTGCCCACGCCACGATTAAAATATGTGAGCGATAGTTTGCCGGGTATCCGCAGAGAGCCGTCGCGCGATGGTTTCGAATATTTTTCGGTGGACGGGCGCAAGATTGTCGACGCGCTGGAAATCAAACGCATCGATGCGCTCGCTATTCCGCCTGCATACACGGACGTCTGGATCTGCGCCGATCCCTGCGGTCATTTGCAGGCTACCGGTCGCGATGCGCGGCGGCGAAAGCAATATCGCTACCATCCTCAATGGCGCGCTATCCGCGACGTCAACAAATATGATCGCATGCTGGCGTTCGGTTCAGCCTTGCCCGCCATTCGCCAACAAGTCGATCGCGACATGTCGTTGCCGGGCATGCCACGCGAACGCGTGTTGGCCGCAGTCGTGAAGCTGCTGGAGACAACGCTGATCCGCGTCGGAAACGAAGAGTATGCGCGCACCAATCATTCTTATGGATTGACGACGCTCAACAATCGCCATGTCGAGATACATGGTACGCGGCTGTGTTTTCATTTTCGCGGAAAGAGCGGCATCGAACACGATATTTCAGTGCGCGATCCGCGCACGGCGAAGATCGTCAAGCGCTGCATCGAAATTCCGGGCCGCGAACTATTCCAATATCTGGACGAAAATGGAGATCATCACAAACTGACTTCAGGTGACGTGAATGAATATCTGAAATCGATTTGCGAATCGGACTTCACTGCCAAGGATTACCGTACCTGGGCGGGCAGTGTGCTGGCACTGCAATCATTGATGGCGCTGCCGCCGGAATTTGCTATTGCCGCGCGCAAAAAGAATGTGGTGACGGTAGTTGCCGACGTAGCGCAGCGGCTTGGCAATACGCCTGCGGTTTGCCGTCGTTGCTACATTCATCCAAATATACTGAACGCATATGTCGACGGACGGATGCCTGATGTTGCAACGGCCAAAGGACGAGCAGAGCTGTCGTTTGCCGAAACGCGCCTGCTGAGATTCCTGGAAAATTTTGATCGGCTCGAAGCGGTTCCGGCTGCTGCCTAGGCATGCGCTTTGCTCAGTCACGAAACATAGCACATAGCGATCGAGGAGCATGCTTCGTGGATTCAGCGCAAGGCGTATTTGATTTTTATTTGACTGGCATAGTGCCGCCCAATATTCCGGTAACCGACCCGCCGCAAGGCCCCGCCATCAATCCGCCCGCGCCGCCCATTGGCGATCCTCCGGCGCCACCTGTTGCGCCGCCGACGGAGCCCGTGCCGTTGCCGCCGCAATCCGCGATTCGACTAAGACACTAGTTTATACGCGCAGCAAACTATGCTTCGTGTTTGATGACGCTGATTGTGCCATCGCTTTCCATGTACGCGCGCCGCACCTGCGCGATGTTTTCGACACCCGACTCACGTAGTTTTGCCATCAATTCATGCACAGTCAGTAGTTCTCTACGCAGATTGCGATGCAAAACTCTTCCTTCTCGCACGAGACATAGTGGAGGGGGTTGAATGAAATGTTCGAATCGTGGAAAGTTGAAAGAGAGCCAATCGAGCAAAAAACTCCAGAACACCAGCGTAGCGATGAGCACAAAGCCATCGGTGACCGTGTCATAGTTCGCCGACATGGCGTTTTGCGAGGCATCCGCGATCAGTACCAGTAACAATATGTCGGCAATGCCGAGCGAGCCGACATCGCGTCTGAGAACAAGGCGGAAAATAATGAAGATAAACCAATAAACAGCCGTTCCGCGCAGAATGATTTCGAGCGCCGGAACACCTGGCATGAAAATACGGATTAGATCAGCGGTGATCATGCGGGCAATACGCAAATGGCATGCCTGGCCCGCACAGGCGATTTAGGCACAGTGTATGCTGCGGACACATTTACGTAATATGGTACAAAATGCAAGTTCCTTATCGTTGTTGATCGAAATGAATTGAATGGCTAGATAGCATGGATTTACCTGACGTATTGGCCCGTTATGACGGCACTGAACGTATTCAGTTCATGAGCGCTTCCGCGCACGATGTTTTCGGCATCGACGTATCCGCTTGCATCGGCAAATCAATCGCCGAGCTTGGATTGCCGCCGGCAGCGCACGATGCGTTGCGTTCGGTACTTCGGGACGCGGGCACTAGCGGCAAGCAAGCGCAAGCCGAATTCAGTATGACAGTGGACCAAGTCGAACGTCATATGCTTGTCGTCGGCGCGCGGGAGCCAATCAGAAACGGCGCAGACGATGTGACTCGGTCGGTGCTGGTTGCCATACATGACGTGTCGCGAGCGGCGGCCGAAACACAACATCGTGACTGTCTGGCGCGAGAAAAGCAGGCACAGAAAAATGCCGAAGCGGCGGAGCGGTCGCGCGATCAATTCCTGGCCATGGTGTCGCATGAATTGCGGTCGCCGCTCAACGGCATTCAAAGCTGGGCGCATGTGCTGGAAAGCGTCGTCGCAATGGATCAGCCGCTCGTCAAGCGAGCCTTGGATGGAATCAAGACAGGTGTCCGCCAGCAAACGCATTTGATCGAAGGGCTGCTCGACGCCACGAAGATCCTCGGCGGCAAATTGAATTTGGCGACGCGTCCTTATGCGTTCAACGAGGTCGTCGCTGCCGCGCTCGAGAACTTGCACGCGGAAGCCAACGATAAAAATGTGACGATGACTTTCAACAGCGAATTGTCCGATGACCGCATGAACGGCGATGCCGAGCGCGTTCAGCTGGTTGTCTGGAATTTGCTCTCGAATGCCATCAAATTCACCGATAGCGGGGGCGACGTTCGCATCACTGCATCGCATGACGGGCGTGAGATTTGTCTGTCCGTGCAGGACAACGGCATAGGCTTGGCGTCTGAAAATCTTCCCGTATTGTTCGAGCCCTTGTACCAGGTGGATTGCTCATACAAACGCGGTACTTCCGGAATGGGACTTGGCTTGGCTGTCTCGCGATGCATCGCCGAAGCGCATGGCGGACGCATTACTTGCAGCAGCGAGGGAATAGGACATGGATCCACATTTAGCGCCCATTTCCCCTGCGCGTAATAGCGGCTGCCGTCCCGGCATTTCTCTGACCGGGTTGCGCGTGATGGTGATCGACGATTACCGGGAAGCGCGCGAAGCGCTTGCCGCGATACTCGAACAACGGTCGATTCAGGTCATACTCGCGGAATCCGGCGTGGCCGCCGTGAATACCATTAGCGGTCTTCATGTCGACGATCTGCCCGAAGTGCTGATCTGCGATATCGCGATGCCCGTTTATGATGGATACATAACCTTGGCAAAAATAAGGGCATGGGAGGCGGAAAATGATATCCGCATACCTGTCCCCGCGATCGCATTTACGGCTTTTTTCCAGCACCGGGACAAACTAAAAGCCGCCGCCTACGGTTTCCAGGCGTATCTGACCAAACCGCTCATACCGGAGCGCCTCTATGCAGCGCTTGCCGAAATGATCTACCTGCGTCGCAGCCATTCGCGATAGACCATTCGGCAGCGCGTTGTCGCGCGAGAAATTCAGACAGGACGCAGTCAGAATAAGACTCAGCGATAGCTGTTACGAAGATCGCGAATACGATCGTGATTCGCGATTACGCCTCTGTGCTGCCGTTGTACGATGGTGCGGGCAGTATCCGGCATGTCTTTTGACAACGCTTCCTCGTAACGATGTTTGGCAAAATCTTCGCCACGCTCGCATTCTTCGAGAATGGCAAGATTGTCACGGGGCTTGATCGATGATTTCAGATCGATCCACCCGCGATGGATCGCACCGCTGACGCTGCCGCCTTCTTCAGGGCTTCCGCCCAGCGCGGCGACTTCGTCTTGCAGTTCTTGAGCGCTCGTTTGGCAGTGAGATGCCGCTTCCAGAAACACCTGCCGGAGATCGGGACTGCTTGTATCTTCAGCGCATTTGCGAAAACCCTTTTCACCATCTTTGGATGTTTCGATCAAATCGTTGAGGACTGATATTGCACGATCGGTTGTCATGATTGCTCCTAAACAAAAGTGACGACAATCGTGGTCAGCAGGATGCGTGCCTGCGTCCGCTCACCGCTTGTAGGGCCGGCGCGGCGAATGCTTTGATGACGACGGCATTAGCTCGCCGATTTGAGCTGAGCGGTTTCGCAGAGTTCGTTTTTTTTGTAAAGCGTCGCGCCATCATCGGGTGCGATGTGACTGGCGATTACGTTCAGGATTTCCTGAGGATTCATCGGCTTCACGAAGTGATGATCGAATCCCGCTTGCGAAGCGAGTTGCTGATCTTCCTTTTGACCATATCCGGTGAGCGCGACGAGAAGCATGTTGCGGTACTCAGGCGTCGCCCGTAGCCGTGATGCGACTTCATAACCACTGAGTCCGGGCAGGCCGATATCGATGATGGCTACATCTGGCAGAAATGAGCGCGCCATGGTTAGCGCATGCAAACCATCAGCGGCGGCGATGACTTCGTGGCCTTCGAGGCGGAGGAAAACCGCAACGCTTTCGGCGGTATCCGCGTTGTCATCGATGACCAGAACGCGAGCGCTACCGCAAGCGGCTTGAGGCCGCTCCGTTGCGGAGAGCGTTGTACGTGCCACGCCAGACCGCATGCATGGCAGGAAGACTTTTATCTCCGCACCTTTTCCGTCTCCGTCGCTTGCGGCAAGTACGTGTCCCTGATGCTGCTCCACCAATCGCCGCACCAGCGTCAGTCCGACCCCTAGACCGCCTTGACTGCGGTCGAGCGAGCGCTCTCCCTGGGCAAACAATTCGAAAATACGCGGCAGCAAATTCGGCGATATGCCAATGCCATTATCGCGCACGGCGATCGTGGCTTCATCGTTCGACAACGATGATTCGAGTTCGATGATGCCGCCGTCCGGCGTGTATTTGGCGGCATTGTTCAACAAGTTGGCCACCACTTGAGCCAGGCGTGCGAAATCGCCCATCAACCAGACGGGCGAGGCGGGCGTGTTGACGGTCAATTTGTGGCCGCGCGCTTCGATCAGCGGGCGTGCCGTTTCGATGCCGTGCGCAATGATCTGGCTCAGTTCGACGGCTTCTTTACGCAAGGATATTTTGCCCTGGCTGATGCGCGAAACATCCAGCAGCTCTTCTATCAGGCGGGCCAGATGCGATACTTGCCGGTCCACGACGTCACGTGCCCAAGTGAGACTGGGCTCGGGCGGTGCAACGCGCCGAATGACTTCGACGGCATTGCGGATCGGCGCGAGAGGATTGCGCAGTTCGTGCGACAGCATGGCGAGGAATTCGTCCTTGCGGCGATTGGAATCTTGCAGTCTTTCTTCCGCTTGCCGCGACTTCACGATTTCACCCTGAAGGCTTCGATAAAGACGCGCGTTTTCGAAAGCAATCGCGGCGCGGCTGGCCAGTTCCTCGATGGTTGCCAGGTCGGGCGGCGTGTAGGCGGGCGGCGCAAGAATGTTGCCGAACGCCAGCACGCCCAACGATCGCTCGCCGCTATGCATCGGCACGATGAGCAGCGTTTTTAGATCGTGCCGCCAGCTGACATCGCTGTCTGCCCGCGACGCCGCTTCCGAATCGTTTGCCGTCAATGTCAGCTCAATGCTGCGGCCCTCTTGTATTGCGCGATCGAATGCCTGCAAGACAAATGCTGGCAGGCCGGCATAAGGGCGCAAGACCTGTGTGGTGGACGAGTGACCATCATCTTCTGCGCAGGCACGAACGAGCATCACGTTCGGCTCATCGTCCATGTCGATCAGCAGGACTGCAAATTGCGCAAGCTGCGGCACGATCAATTCGACCAGCCGGCGCATGCTCGCATTGAGGTCGAGGGAAGTGCTCAACTCGCGGCTGGCGCGCGATAAAAAATTTGACCGGCGCGTGGTTTCTTCCGCGGCTTCGCGCGCGACTTTAGCCTGCACGTAAGCCACACGTTGCTCGGCCAGAAAGCGTGTGCGTCGCTGCATTTGGAAGAGTTGCACGAAGACCATCACTTTACTGCGCAACACTTCCGGTACGACGGGCGAC
>DASUGV010000182.1:0-6094 GCA_036273835.1 Rhodocyclaceae bacterium | reverse complement strand
TGTGGCGCAATCTCAAATCATTGGGGTCGAGTAGATAGCTGCCGAGGTTGACGGTTGGTATGCCACTCATTTCATTCAACGCGGCCGCGTTGAGCGAGATATCGCCGTTCCGTGCGAGCAGCAAGCGGACACGCTGTGTGTGGGGCTCGAGTTGCGATGCGAAACGATCGATCTGTTCGCGTGCTTTTTTTTCATCGAAATTGAACACCAATTCCTTGGCGGATCTGGCAAGGCGCGCGATGTGACCTTCAAGCAATGCAAATGGCACGTCACCGGCGTCGAAGCGCATTGTTTCGATGAGTTGAAACTCTTCGCAGATGGCGGTGGCAAAACGCGCCTTGCTTAAGCATTCGGCATATTCATTGCCGGCTATCGAGTCGGCAACAATTCCGCTGCCAATATCCATGCGGCAACTACCCCCCGGTGCGGTATGCAAAGTCCTGATCGGCACGTTTAACGTATAGTCGCCGTTCGGTGCGATCCAACCCAATGCGCCGCAGTATAGTCCGCGTGCGTTGCGCTCAAGTTCCCGGATGATCTGCATGGCGCGAATCTTTGGCGCGCCGGTAATTGAACCGCAAGGAAACAGCGCTCGCAAAACCTGGAGCAATGTTGCCGTCACGGGTTCGGCGAGCACGGTCGAAGTCAGCTGATGTATGGTGCGATAAGTCTCCAGCTCAAACAACTGCGTAACCTGCACGCCGCCAGCGGGGCTTAATCGACCCAAGTCATTACGGATAAGATCGACGATCATCAGGTTTTCCGCACAATCCTTCGCCGAGCCTCGGAGCGCGGTGGCCTGTTCTGCGTCGCGTGCCGCATCGGTATGGCGAAGAGCGGTTCCTTTCATCGGCTTGCATTCCAATTGCATGTTTCTGCGGGCTACGAATAACTCCGGCGAACGCGATAATATCCATTTGTCATTATTTCTGATGAGGGCGCCATAGTGCACTGGTTGTGCTTCGCGTAATCGCTCAAATAGCGCGAGCGGATCGCCGAAGAATTGTCCGCGCATGGGAAAGGTAAGATTGATCTGGTAACAATCTCCTTCGCGGATGTAGTTCAACGCACGATGGACGAGGTCGACGTAATGTGCGTGTTCGATGCTGGGTGTCAGCGAGAGCAACCCTGCTTCGCGCTCTTGTGGCGACAGTGCCGACAGTTCTGCGTCCCACCATTGCTGCAATGTCGTGCCGTGCAGGGGCGTCATTTGCTCGTAAGCCCACGCTTGCAGCAAGGGTGCCTCAACATCCCTGTCCTTTAGCAACGACGATAACTTTGGTTCGAGCACGTAACCCAATTCGTAATGTGCGGCGAGAGCAATCCAACAGCCTTCCGACTGTAACGCGGCCAGTTTGTCGAATAGGACCACGACATCTTCCACGCGAGTGAGGCAGATGTGCTCCCGCAAACCGCTGAGTAAGCGCGCGCGCGGCGGATCGCTCAAATTGTCTTCAAACAGGGCGAACGAGTCGGAAGCAGAAGCAGAAGCAGAAGTGGAGAGATGGCTCATGTCTGCCATACAGCGGTGCAAGAAATATTCGCGGGTCGGCGTGAGTCTACAGCGCGGTTGCGACGGTGTCGCAACTATTGCGTATTGATTGTCTTGGCGTTTTGCAACTGTTTGTTTATTACATCTACTGCCGCATCGACCATCACCAGCATGGAATCTGGATTGACGGTTTCCGTGACGGCCGACCGCACTGGATTGCCTTCCGGTAGACGATAGAGAATAGTCTCGATGACATAGCGTCTATCGCCGATCGTGTGACCCGGCGCATGAACGGTCGCTTGGGCGAAAGGGTAGAAATCCCAGAATGAACGATAGTAGTGCGAGAAAGGCAAGTTGCCGGATTCAAAATATGTCTGGGGTGGATAGTAGGGCACGCCTGGATCGATGGAGACGATCCTTGTAATGACGGTGGCATCGAAGCCCGCGTGTTCGAGTAGGGCATGGAAGGCGCTCGGCCCGGAATCGGATCGCGGCCCAAGCGTATGTGCGGCTACGGCCTGTCTCGACGGCATTAGCCTGTGAGTAATTTCATCTTCGACGAATTGCTCGCTTGAGTCGTCTTTCAATATTGCAAATATGACAACGTGCTGAATTGCGATGTGGCTATCGATCGCTTCGTACCACCCGGAGGTAAGGCGGGAATTGGCACAGGCGGCAAGCAGCAATAGGAATAGCAGCCATATCGAACGGAATACGGCGGTACGCATTGTTGCTACGCAAGGAAAAAGGAAGGCGAGGTTAACGGCGCCGTGCTTTGACGCGTGCAGGTTTCCAGCGACGCGAGGATGTCTGCGGGGTTGTGCTGGATGAGCCTGGCATCACGACATTCAGCATGCTTTGCATTTGTTCGGCAGCGGCATTGGGAATCAGCAGGATATAACCGGCGGCGAGCCGCGCGCGCGCGCGCAAACCGTTTGCGGCGCGAAGTACGGTCGCGGTCAGATGAAGATTGCGCGCGACATCTTCGATACGCGCGGTCTTGGGTAGCGCATAGGTGCGCCAGTTGACCAAGGGCTCAGAGTGTTGCGCAAGATTCTGCTGAAAAAGACGTGCGTTATCTACGGGGAGTACCAGCGGATTGGCTTGGCTACCTGGAATCACAGGCCGGTTGTAACTGGGGTTCAGCGACAGAAATTCAGCGACCGGCAATTCGGCGAGTTTGGCGGCCAGCGCTACATCGATACCCTGTGGTCTGTCGACGGTGACGAAGTAAGGTTGATTTGGAATCGAGGGCAGCTCAATGCCGTATTCTTCCGGATGAGCAATGATGTTTTTCAGCGCTTGCAGCTTCGGCACATATTGTCGGGTTTCCAGCGGCATCCGGAGACTGTTGTAGTCGGTGGGAAGACCTGCGTTCCTGTTTATCTCGATGGCATGCGCGACGGCGTTTTCTCCCCAATTATAGGAAGCTAGCGTGAGTTGCCAGTCGCCATGCATTTCGTAGATGGCTTGCAAGTACTGCAAAGCTGCGTTCGTCGAGGCGACGATATCGCGCCGCTCATCAACCCACCAATTTTGAGTCAGGTTGAAATCCTTGCCGGTAGAAGGAATGAACTGCCACAGGCCCGCGGCCTTGGCGGATGATAATGCCATTGGGTTATAGGCGCTTTCAACGATCGGTAGTAGCGCAAGCTCGGTCGGCATGCCGCGCTTTTCCAATTCACCGACGATGTGAAACATGTATTTGCGGCTGCGTTCCAGCATCAACTTGAGCTGCTCTGGATGCGCAAGATAGGCTTTCTGCCGCTGATCGACGATGTCGCTATGCAAGTCCGTCATGCCGAAACCATGGCGGATGCGCATCCAAATGTCATCCTCCTTGGTAGTCAGGTCGACAGTGGGCGGACTACCCGGATCGCGCGGCAGTTCGATGGTGTCTAGCGAGGGAGCCGAAGCGGCTATTGATGCGGTAGTCGAAGATGCGGCAGAAGATATAGCGGTCGAAGTGCTTGCAACCGAGGTCAAGGAAGCGGTTTCGACGATCGCGCTGGTGGTATCACTGGCCAATGCGCTGGCCGAAGCCGCCAGTTCACTGGCGTTGGCGGCTCCACACAGACAGGCCGCAAGTCCCAGTAGTCGGAATAAATTCGTCAAGCAAATCTTCATGCGTGCGTACATCCCCAACCCGCTTCGACGTGGATGCGCGCATTCTAACCAAACATTTTGCATCAGGGGAATTCTCTGCGCATTGCGCCGACCGGCGCCGGTGAAGACGTCAATAGCTACGTTCGTCTCTTCCGGCATGCCGGGACATATTACAAAGTTTGACTTTTAGACTCCGTGCGGGCGACCCGAATCGGCGCTTTGGCGCGAAATAGCGCCACCTCTGGCTGCTTATCGGCGTTTGACGACCGCGTGAAGCGGATAAATTGAATACGAGAATTTTCTATCGGAATGCTGGGAGCGCACATGAAAGCGCTGGTAATCGATGACACTCTGACGAGCGCGGCGCTGGTGAGTCATCAGCTTCGCAGTATGGGCATTGAGCCGATACTGGCGCGTGACGGACATGCCGGCATCGAAATGTTCAAAGAGCACCGGCCCGAATTAGTGTTGCTTGACGTTGTCATGCCGGGATTGAGCGGCTATGAAGTCGCCAAACGCATCCGTCAGCTGGAGCGCGATGGCGAATGGACGCCGATTATTTTTCTCACCGCTCGCACCAGTGACGAAGATCTCGAACGGGGTATCGCCGTCGGTGCCGACGATTATCTCGTCAAACCCGTTTCGGCAATCGTCCTGACTGCCAAGATACGTGCCATGCAACGCATCTCGCAAATGCGCTATTCGCTGGTTGTTCTGACGCGCAGGCTGGACGAGACAAATCGTGAGCTTACGCGTTTGTCATCAGTGGACGGCTTGACCGGGATCGCCAATCGGCGCCAGTTCGATGATTTTCTATTGCGCGAATGGGGACGCGGCGCGCGCTACGGCACGTCGATTTCGCTGCTCATGTGCGACATCGACTATTTCAAGCAATACAACGATCTATACGGCCACCAAGAAGGCGATGAATGCCTCAAGACCGTCGCGCGCACATTGGAATGCCAGGTGCTGCGCCCGACGGACCTGGTCGCGCGTTATGGCGGGGAAGAATTCGCAGTGATCTTGCCCGATACGACGCTGGAGGGCGCCATGCAGATCGCTGAAAAGATGCGTGCCGCGGTGATTGCGCTCGACCTGCAGCACGCGGGTTCCGGCATACTGGGTCAGGTGTCGATGAGCTTCGGCGTGACGCACCAGATGCCGCGTCGCGACGGGCAAGGTGTCAATGAATTGCTGCGGGCTGCGGATACAGCCCTATATGAGGCCAAGGGGAATGGCCGCAATCGTGTGGAATGTGTCGAGCTGGCAGACGCTGCAACAGATCCCGCATGATTTCTTTGTTATGCGATTGGCATTCTTAACTTTAGCGATTTGCCCACTTAGAACTGATCCTTCCAGGCACGCGTGGCGGCGAATACCGCTAATCCGCTGTCAAGCTTATGGCCTGCCGCGCGCTCGGCGTTGGCCCGCACCGTCGCTTCTCGCCAGCGCAAAAAGGGATTGCTGTTGAGCTCTTCTCCGATGGTAGAGGGCAGGGTGATCTGGTTGTTGGCTCGCAATGCTTCGCAGTGTTGCTGACGCGCGGCAATTTCTTGATTGTCGGGTTCGGCGGCACGTGCAAAGCGTAAGTTCGACAAAGTATATTCGTGAGTGCAATACACTTTGGTCTTGGGCGGAAGTGCCGCTAGCCGCTGCAAAGATTCGAACAATTGTTCTACCGTGCCACCGAGCAAGCGTCCACAGCCTGCCGCGAACAACGTATCTCCACAGAACAATATGCCTTCGCCATAATAGGCGATGTGTCCTTCGGTATGGCCGGGCACTTCCAGTACCTTGAAGCTGCAGGACAAGCCCGGCGGCCGCACAATGTCTCCTTCGACGAGCGCATGCGTGATGTGCGGAATCGGCTCGCTAAGTGGCCCGAATACGGGGACGGAGAAGTGCGCAAGCAATTCACCAATGCCACCGACATGATCATTGTGGCGATGCGTGATCAGGATGGCAGCAAGCCGCAAACTGCGTTCGCGCAGAAAGCGCAATACTGGGACAGCATCGCCCGGATCAACTACGATACATCGATCTTCTTCGACCAATGTCCAGATATAGTTGTCGCGGAACGCTGAAAGCGGAACAATCTCCATAGCGTCATTGTCGTCGCATCAACACAGGTGTCAATTTTGACATGCCCAATTCCGGTTTCGAAGATTGGCTAGCAACACCGCGCGGTCGATATCTGTTGGCCTGGGAGCAGCACAAATTCGATTTTGTGGTCGCCGACATGTTTGGCTTCAATGCCGCGCAAATCGGTTTGCCGGGCTACGATTTTCTGCATAACAATCGCATGCCGCTGCGTTTTAGCTGCGCAAACGGAGGGTCAGTCGACGTGGTAGGCGAGGCGGCCGAATTACCATTCGCTTCGCAGAGTCTTGATCTGGTCGTGTTGCCGCATGTGCTCGAATTCTCCGATCAACCTCACCAAATATTGCGCGAAGTCGAGCGAGTGCTGGTCCCTGAGGGCAACATCGTGATTGCCGG
>DASUGV010000181.1:0-2374 GCA_036273835.1 Rhodocyclaceae bacterium | reverse complement strand
CCTGAAACCGTTCGAGGCATTGATGTACGAGTGGTATCGGGCCAGGCCGCCAAAAACATTTGTGAAATGGGTCAGGCAAGCCGATTTCATTTTTCTGGAAAGCGGCATTGCGCCGATATTTTTCGATCTGATCTCGCGCGCAAACCCCCGCGCCGAAACGATTTATATCGCTTCCGACGATCTCTCGACCATACGAGTTGCCGATTTCGTCCACAAATGTTTCAACGAGGCGGCGCCAAAAATGTCGGCACTGTGCCTGCCGTCGCGCGCGCTCGCCGACAACATGCCGTCGAGTCACAACAAATTCTATGTGCCGCATGGCATCGATCTTTCGATCAAGAACGATGTCAGCACCAATCCATATGTTTATGGCATTAACGCCGTGTCGGTCGGATCGATGCTGTTCGATCCAGAATTTTTCGTGGCCGCGTCGAAAAGTTTTCCGAACATCACGTTTCACGTCATCGGTTCGGGACATCCGCCGCATCCGGAGTACGGCCGCAATGTGAAGGTCTACGACGAAATGCCGTATCGCCAGACTTTGCGCTACATCAAGCACGCAACATTCGGCATAGCGCCGTATAGCGCCGCATCGGTGCCCGCTTATCTGGCGGATACATCGATGAAGCTCATGCAATACGATTTTTTTGGTTTGCCGGCCATATGTCCTCAGTCGGTGGTGGGCCGCTATTCGACGAGATTCGGCTACACGCCGGGCGACGCCGATTCGATCCGTCGGGCAATTCAGCGTGCGCTCCGCAGCAAGCGCGCATCGGTCCAGAAATATCTGAGCTGGTCCGACGTAACCAGTCGCCTGCTCACACCGGGCAGGTTCTCGGATACACGAATTTAAGACATCGGTGAAAAACAGGGAGACGTATGCCCGTCGCGTAAGGCGTGGTTCATGAATGTTAGAGAGGTAGTCGATCATGAAATACGAAGAAATCAATCCCGTGGGCGGATATCCCGTCATGAGCACCACTGCGCCGGAGCTTGTCGAGAGGCTGAGCTGGGCGAAGGAAAGCGGCAAACAGACCAAGCTGTTTTTTGCCAATTCCAATTTCATTGTCCAATGCCGCGCATTGCAGGACAGGATGACGGACGACTCGGTCGTGATCGTAAACGATGGCATCGCAATGGATCTGGCGTCGCTGATGGTGAACGGAAAGCGCTTCCACGAAAATCTGAATGGCACCGACTTTGTGCCGTACTTTCTGCGCCGGAGCAGCCAGCCTCTCAGAATTTTCCTGCTTGGCGGAAAACCTGGTGTTGCGGCGCGCACGGCGACTTATCTGAAGCGGCACTACGATCACGAAATCGTCGGCATTTGCGACGGTTACGGCGAGATGCAACGCCGTCACAATTTAATTCAGACGATGAATGCCGCCAACGCAGATGTCATATTCGTTGCGCTGGGTAATCCGATGCAGGAAGAGTGGATCCTGCGGCACGGCGATGCCTTGCACGCGAGCGTCGTGATGGGCGTGGGAGCGCTATTCGATTTTCTGTGCGGACAGCAAGCGCGTGCGCCGCGCTGGGTGCGCCGTATGCACATGGAATGGCTGTACAGATTGTGCAACGAGCCGCAAAGGTTGCTTCGGCGTTACACGCTCGATGCCGTGAAATTCCTGTTGATCTGCCTGCGCAGCGGCAGGCAATCGACAACGCTGTCCAACGCTGCATGGCGGTGAATGCTTGAGACTACGAATGAAAGGCGGCAATCATGAATTCCGAAATACATGTGGATGTCATCGTCCTGTCCTGGAACAGGGTCGAAGATACCATTGCGGCCATTGCCAGCGCGCTTGCGCAGGAGGGCATCGAAAAGCGTATTCTCGTCGTCGATCAGGGAAGTGATGCCGCGAATCTTGAGCAACTGGAAAGGTACGTTGCGCGCTTCGATTGCATCGAGCTGAAAAAACTGGGGCGCAACGTTGGCGTGGCGGGCGGGAGAAATATCGCCTCGGCGATGGGCAACGCGCCGTACATCGTGGCGCTCGACAGCGATGCCGAATTCGCCGATACGGATATGCTGGCGCGTGCCGTGACGATCATGAACAACGACCCGCATCTGTGCGCAATCGGTTTCCGCATCAATAATTTCTTCACCGGCGAAAACGATGCGACATCCTGGGACTACCCCGCGCCGGGTAGCCATCCCGACAGGAAGTTCTTCACTACTCGTTTCATCGGCGCGGGTCACGCCATCCGGCGCAGCGCTTTCGAACTGGCCGGCGGCTATGACGAACGACTTTTTTTCTGTGGCGAAGAGATCGATCTTTGCTATCGCATGCTCAACACGGGATTGCGGATTCAATATGTCCCTAGTGTGATCGTCTGTCACAAAGTGTCGCCCGAGCATCGCGTGCTGTGG
>DASUGV010000180.1:0-3636 GCA_036273835.1 Rhodocyclaceae bacterium | reverse complement strand
TTTTATCGGCGAATGGCTTCAGCCAAGAAGACATGTCGGTTTTTTATGTCAGTCCGCCAGGGCAAAACCACACGTTGCCAGGCGGTTGTGACGAGTATGCGGACGCCGGCTCGCGTTTTGCCCAGGTGACCGTGCTGATAGGTGCGGGCATCGGCGCTGTAATCGGTATTGCCATCGGTGCGGCGCTCGTGACCGTAGTGGCACTATCGCCCGTTGTCGCCGCGCTGGCAGGCGGTGGTGTGGGTGCCTATGCCGGATCTTTTATTGGCGCTCTCATTGGTACACGCAATGCGGAGAAACGCCCGCAACGTGGCGCGGATCTCGGTGTGCGCCATAGCGGTGTGCTGCTTGCCGTGCATGTAGATGAATTCAGTCGTGAAACTTCCGCTTCAAAAATATTGAAGAGTTGCGGCGGCTTGGATGTGGAACGGGCAAATGGCCAATGGCGGAACGGTAAATGGTCGGATTTCGATCCTGTACGTTCGCCCGTATTGACCGACAAGGTTTCGCCACGCACGGCTCATCATTAGACACAAGATTCGATATGAGCCGTACATGTCAATAGCATATTGGCTGAGGCTGCGCGGCGAAGTGTTCAGGATCGCGCATCGGCCCAGCGCAGTGGGCTGCGATCGTCGCCTGCGTAAATGGTATGGCCGCTGCGGTCGACGCAATAGTCGGGAGATACGACCAGCTCCTTGAATTTCATGCCTTCGCCAACGCGTGTGTATTCGAACAGCACACAACGTTCGACGCGCGATCCACGTCTCAAGTGGCTGCCATGACCGATCCAGGCCGGACCGATGATCGTAGCGCCCGGTTCGATCTTGACACTCGACCCGATATAGACAGGTCCTTCGATGCGGACCTTGTCCCAGTCAATCGCGGTGTTTAGACCCGCCCAGACTCCGGATCGTATTTCTCTACCCGGCATGTGCATTTGCGCGACTTCGCCGCGCAATACGCGTTGCAGTACAGACCAGAAGTCGGTCACCCGGCCGATATCGATCCAGTTGAAAAAACGCTTCTGCGCATAAAACCGGACGTTGCTCGAAACGAGCATGGGAAACAATTCGCTGCCGATGTCGAAAACGCGGCCTTCCGGAATCATGTAGATTGCTTCGGGTTCGAAGATGTAAATGCCGGTGCTTGCCAATGTCGATTTGGCATCTTCGGGCCGGGGTTTTTCCTGAAATGAACGAACAATGCCATTGTCATCGGCGACGACAATGCCGTAATTGACGACCTCTTCGGGCGCCACATCCAGCGTTACGACACTGGCGATGGCATTTTTTTCCTTGTGTTCCCATAAGGCGGCGGCGATGTCGAGATCGACGATGGCATCGCCGCAAATCACCAAAGTCGTTTCGTCGAAGAAACCACTGTTGTCCTGGATGCGGCGCATGCCGCCGGCAGATCCCAAAGGCCGCGGCAGGATTTCGCCGTGCTCGTAGACACCTTCATAGGAATAACCGATTTCCACGCCCCAACGATGCCCATCGCCGAAATACTCTTCGATTTTCTGATGCATGTAGGCGACGTTGACCATGATTTCCTTGATGCCGAATTTCGCCAGATGCTCGATGAGATATTCCATGACTGGCTTGCCGAGAATCGGAATCATCGGCTTCGGCAGGTCCTTGGTGAGCGGGCGTACGCGCGTACCTTGGCCGGCGGCCAGAATCATTGCTTTTGCCATTGATTTGCTCCAGTTTGATTTACGGTATTCCGTTCGTGACAGCAAGAAAGAGACCTGTCGGCGGGTATCGCCAATGAAGTGCTATCACGCAATTTGAATATGCTGTGGACATTTTCAACTTCTCACAGCCAGCGCATCAATCCCATTTCGAGTGGATGAGTGAGCATCGGATGATGCGGATAAGCACGGACGCGATAGTCCAGACGTCCGCACAACTCGGGCTTTATTTGTACCGTGTAATGCGTCTCGCCGTTGTCCATTTTGGCGACGACAGAAAATTCGTAGTGCTGATCGCGATGTTCCACCGGATCGTGCAAGCCGCGTGTCAACAACAACTCCACGATGACGTCGTCGGGCTTCAATCCGTCGAGCGACACGGCGATATCCACCGTCATGACATCGCCAAAACCGATACTTGAAGGAGAGGTTTTCAATATACGCAACTGCACGCGTGGCCACGCGGCCCTTACTTTTTCCTTCCATCCGGCGACGGCGATCGCGGCCGAAAAGTTGTCGCCGGAATAGCGCTGCCATTGCCGGCTTGCGCGCAAATAGAATTTGGCCACATATTCTTCCAGCATGCGCGAAGCGCTGTACTTCGGCAGCAAGGACGCAATCGAATGTTTGGCCATGCGTATCCATTCGGGCGAATAGCCCATGTTGCTGGTGCTGTAGTACAGCGGCAAGATCTTGTCGTGCAGCAATTCGTAAAGCGTTTGCGATTCCTCCTCGTCGCGGCGCGCGGGTTCGATCGCCTCCGGCGACGGCTTGATCGCCCATCCGTTGTCACCGTCATAACCTTCGCCCCACCAGCCATCCAGAACAGACAGATTGAGCACGCCATTCATGCCTGCCTTCATGCCGGAAGTGCCGGATGCTTCCAGCGGGTAAATGGGATTGTTGAGCCACACGTCCACGCCACTCACCATGCGGCGCGCCAGGCGCAAGTCGTAACCTTCCACCATCAACACGCGTCCGAGAAATTCGGGCATGTGCGAAATGGTATGTATCGTGCGAATAAGCTCCTGCCCCGGCTTGTCGGCCGGATGAGCTTTGCCCGCGAAGATGAAGAGGACGGGCCGTTCCGGATTGCTGACGATTCTGCGCAGCCGTTCGAGATCCTTGAAGAGCAGCGTGGCGCGCTTATACGTGGCAAAGCGTCTGCCGAATCCGATCGTCAATACGCGCGGCTCGTCGGGATTGGTGAGCTTGAGCATGCGGTCCAAGTGCGAGAGGCTGCCGTGATTGCGTGCATATTGCTGACTGAGCCGGTGTCTGACCAGATGCATCAGCTGCGCTTTCAGATCCTGGCGTACGCTCCAGAAAATGTGGTCCGGGATAGTATCGATGCACTTCCACGTCGTGGCGTCGTTGATTCGCTGGCTCCAGCCGAAGCCGAGATAGCGGTCGAACACATCGAGCCATTGCGGTGCCAGGAAAGTAGGAACGTGCACGCCGTTGGTGACATAAGTCAGCGGATTTTCCGCTGGCGGTATTTCGGGCCAGAATGCGCTGAGTATGCGTGACGAAACGCCGCCATGGATGCGCGAGACACCATTCTGAAATCGCGAGCCGTGTACCGCCAGCGCGGTCATGTTGAAATCCGAACTGCCCGTCATATTGCCCAACGCAAGCAGGCGCGCGTTGTCGATGCCTATTTCTTTGGCATAACGCGAAAAATACTGTTCGATCATTTCTTGCGAGAAATGATCGTGTCCGGCCGGCACCGGCGTATGCGTCGTGAAGATGGTGTTTGCCGCGGAAGCTTCCAGCGCCTGATCGAAGCGGAGCCCTTTTTGCACCAGGTCGCGTATGCGCTCCAGCACGAGAAATGCCGCGTGACCTTCGTTGATATGCCATATGGTTGGCTTCAAACCGACGGCATCGAGCACGCGCACGCCACCGATGCCGAGAACGATCTCCTGCTCGATGCGTGT
>DASUGV010000179.1:0-7908 GCA_036273835.1 Rhodocyclaceae bacterium | reverse complement strand
ATGAATTGATGATGCGCCTATTGCCGCGCGAAGATGCCCATCCTGTCTTGTATGATCGCTATGCCGACACGCTCAGGCGTCTGGCGTTGGGCGAGCCTCACGCAGCATTGTTGCGGGCATTTGAACTCAGTTTGCTACGTGAGCTAGGCTATGCACCAACGTTGAATACTGTTTTCGATACGGGCAACGCTGTGCATGTCACGGGACGTTACTTGTACATTATCGAACGCGGTGTTGTTGAAGCGACAAGCGAATCGAGCGATGTGCCGACATTGAGCGGCCGTGCGCTGTTGGATATGGCCAATGATGATTTCTCGAATGCGGACACGTTAGCTCAGGCGAAAGGTTTGATGCGTAGGCTGATTCAGCATCAGCTTGGCGAGCAGCCGCTCGAATCGCGTCGTATCCTGATGGAGTTGCAGGAACTATAAGGCAGTAACTACGAGGCAAAAACTGTGACCCCACGAGGCGAAAACCGGGCAGGAGATCAGAGTGATTGAATTGGGCGTAAACATCGATCACGTTGCAACTTTGCGTCAGGCGCGCCGTACCTATGAGCCCGACCCGGTGTGGGCAGCAGTCGAAGCGCATCTTGGCGGCGCCGATGGTATTACCGTGCACTTGCGCGAAGACCGCCGTCATATTCAGGATCACGATGTTCGCCGTCTGCGCGATCTTACGCACATCAAACTCAATCTGGAGATGGCCGCCACCGACGAGATGGCGACGATCGCATGTCAGATCAAACCTGAAATGGCCATGCTGGTTCCAGAAGGCCGCCAAGAAATTACCACCGAGGGTGGGCTGGATATCGTTGGCCAGGAAGGTCGGCTGCGCAGCGTGATTTCTCGGCTTGCCGATGCAGGCATCATGACCAGCGTTTTCATCGATGCTGATCTGGCGCAAGTGCAAGCTGCCGCCCGTGTCGGTGCGCGCGTATGTGAAGTGCATACAGGTCCTTATGCACACGCTTTTCATTCGCGCGGACGCGATGCGCGCAGTCCGGCGGTGTTGGAAGAGTTGAACAAGATTCGTGTTGCCGGTCGCGAAATCATCGATCTCCATATGCGCTTCAACGCCGGGCATGCACTCAATTATTTCAACGTACAGCCTGTCGCCAGCTTGCCCGAGATACGCGAATTGCATATCGGGCATGCCATCGTCAGCCGCGCCGTGTTCGTCGGATTGCGCGAGGCGGTTGCCGAAATGAAGCGTTTGATGCGCGAAGCGGCGTATCGCGAGCCCACCTGAATCGTCGCGCAATGATCCACGGAATTGGTACCGACATCGTTGCCGTTGCGCGCATGCAGGCGGCGCTCGACAGGCATGGTGAGAGTTTCGCGAATCGCATATTGGCCGAATCGGAAATGCCCGCATATCGGAAAGCGCCGGATTCGGCGCGTTTTCTCGCCAAGCGATTTGCCGCCAAAGAGGCCTTTGCCAAAGCTTTCGGCACCGGTTTGCGCGCGCCGCTCACTTTGCGTGCGATCGCGGTTGGCCACGACAATCTCGGAAAGCCGCACTATGTTCTCGATGGAGCTTTGACCGGATTGATTGCGCAGCGCGAGTTGAGCAGCTATTTGTCGATCAGCGACGAGAAAGAATATGTTGTCGCTTTCGCGGTACTCGCGACGCAATGAGCGTCCGCAAATTTCGGGTGACTTTATGTCTTTGAAAGTGCCGCTTGGACCCGTGATGTGCGATGTGGCGAGCACCATGCTCAGCGACGCGGAGCGTGCGAGCTTGTGTCATCCCTTGGTAGGTGGCGTCATTCTATTTACGCGCAACTATCGAAGCCCCGAACAGATCAGTGCGCTGACCGCCGAAATTCACGCCTTGCGCGATCCCGCGCTCATCGTCGCCGTCGATCACGAAGGCGGTCGTGTGCAACGCTTTCGTGAAGGCTTCACGCGCTTGCCGCCCATGCGCATCCTGGGTCAATTGTGGGAGAGCGATCCCGCCCACGCTTTGCGTGCCGCGCGCGATACGGGTTTCGTACTCGCGGCGGAGTTGCTGGCACAAGGCGTGGATTTGAGTTTTACGCCTGTTCTCGATCTGGATTTTGGTCGCAGCGGCGTGATCGGCAATCGGGCGTTTCATTCGCAAGCGCAAGTTGCTGCCGATCTTGCACATGCTCTCATGCAGGGTTTGCGCGAAGCGGGTATGGGTTCGGTTGGCAAACACTTCCCTGGGCACGGTTTTGCCGAAGCCGATTCGCACGTAGCAATTCCAGTGGACACGCGTGCGTTCGACGACATCTGGGAGCAGGATATCGCGCCTTATCGGCACGAATTGATGACCTTGTTATCGGGTGCGATGCCCGCACATGTTATTTACGAGAAAGTCGATGCGCGGCCTGCGGGCTTTTCACGTTTTTGGCTGCAAGATATTCTGCGCGGCCGCTTGAAATTTGACGGCGTCATATTTAGCGACGACTTGACGATGGAAGGTGCCACAGTGGTGGGCGATATCGTTGCGCGCGCCGACGCAGCTTTGTCTGCTGGTTGCGATATGGTGCTTGTTTGCAACCGCCCTGACCTTACGTCCGATTTGCTTGCACGCTGGCATCCGGATTTTTCCGAGCGCTCGGCACAGCGGATTGCAGCGCTTGCGCCGCGCGGCTATCCGGATCCGATCGAACTGTCGGCCGACAGACGTTTCCAAGAAGCTTGGCAGACTGTACAAGCTATTACGCCATCGGCATAATTGATGTTTGAAGATTCAGTTTGAGCATGCCTTTCGACGCCAAATCCTTCTTACGCTCGCTGACCGAGCAACCTGGCATCTATCGTATGGTCGGTGCCAACGAAGAGGTGTTGTACGTCGGTAAGGCGAAGAATCTCAAGCGTCGCGTTTCGAATTATTTTCAAAAAACAGCCAGCAGCCCGCGCATTGGATTGATGGTCAGCCGTATCGAGCGCGTCGACATCACGCCGACGCGCTCCGAAGCGGAGGCGTTGATCCTTGAAAATAATTTGATCAAGAGTTTGCGGCCGCGCTTCAATATCTTGTTTCGCGACGACAAATCCTACCCATACATCGCCATCAGCGGCGACACGTTTCCGCGTTTGACTTATTATCGCGGCGCGTTCGAAAAAGGCGTGCGCTACTTCGGCCCGTTTCCGAATGGTGGAGCGGCACGCGACATGATCAATCTGTTGCAGCGTCTGTTTTTGCTACGCACCTGCGAAGACAGCGTATTCGCCAATCGTTCGCGGCCGTGTCTGTTACATCAGATCAAACGCTGCACCGCGCCTTGCGTCGGACTCATCGATCATGATGCCTATGCGCGCGACGTGCGCTTGGCAATCTTGTTTCTGGACGGCCGCCACAACGAGATCGTCGACCAGCTTGGCGAGCGTATGCAAGCGGCATCAGAGCGATTGGCCTTCGAAGAGGCTGCGGCTTATCGTGACCAGATCCGTTCTATCCAGACCGTATTGCATAAGCAACACGTCGATTCCGGCAAAGACGAGGATGTGGACATCATCGTCGCCGTGGAAAAGAACGGGCTGGTATGCGTGAATATCGCCATGGTGCGCGGCGGCCGCCATCTTGGCGATCGACCGCAATTTCCACAGGGTGGAGAAAACCTAAACGCAAACGATGCAGTCCTGGCGTTTGTCGAACAACACTATCTGGTGCATCCGATGCCGACGCGCATCATCGTATCGCCAACGGAATCCGATGCTGTCGGGATGGTCCTGGAAGAAGTCAGCGACAAGCAACTGAATGTGATTCAGGCGCGCTTTGTCAACGAGAAGGCATGGGTTGAAATGGCGGAGAACAATGCATTGCTCGCCATCGATACACGCAGCCGTGAAACCACGCGTGCCAGCGAGCAACTGGAAGCGCTGCAAATCGCGCTCGCTTGTGCTGAGCCGATCAAACGCATCGAATGTTTCGATATCAGTCATACGATGGGCGAGGCGACCGTCGCATCATGCGTCGTATGGGATGACAACGGCATGAAGAACGCGGAGTATCGTCGATTCAACATCAATGGCATCGAGCCGGGCGACGATTACGCCGCGATGCGGCAAGTATTGACCCGGCGTTATGAAAAAGTGGCATCGGGGGAAGGTGTGCGGCCCGATCTGATTCTCATCGATGGCGGTAAAGGCCAGATCGGCGTGGCAATCGAGGTATTGACCGAACTTGGGCTGGAATCCATCAACTTGGTTGGCGTAGCCAAGGGTGAGGAGCGCAAGGCGGGTATGGAGCAACTGATCTTTACCGATGGGCGTGAGCCCCTGCGGCTCGGTGGCGACCATCCGGCATTACAATTGATACAGATCGTGCGCGACGAGGCGCATCGATTTGCCATCACGGGCCATCGAGCACGGCGTACCAAAGCGCGTATCAGTTCCAGGCTGGAGGATATTCCCGGTATCGGTCCGACGCGGCGCAAGAAACTCATCGAAACCTTCGGCGGTTTGACGGGTGTACGAGAGGCGACTATCGAAGATCTCTGTCGTGTTGACGGGATCAATCGTAAAATCGCGGAACAAATTTACAACGCGCTACGATAAGCAGTATTCTGCTTGGCCAACATGCCGAACAATATTCCCAATGCCCTGACCTGGGGGCGCATTCTGCTTATTCCGCTGATTGTCGGCGTGTTCTATCTACCGCAGTCGGTGTTGAGCGCTGCGCATCAGAATTTGCTGGCATGCGCGATATTTGTCGTCGCCGCGCTGACCGACTGGTTCGATGGCTATGCCGCTCGCTCGCTAGGACAGAGTTCGGCCTTCGGCGCTTTTCTCGATCCGGTGGCAGACAAGTTGATGGTCGGCGCTGCATTGATCATGCTGGTGCAACTGGACCGATGCGATGCAATTTTTGCCTTTATCATCATCGGACGGGAAATCACTATTTCAGCGCTGCGCGAATGGATGGCCAGGATCGGCGCATCCAAAAGCGTCGCTGTTTCGTTTATCGGCAAACTCAAAACGGCAGCGCAAATGGTCGCGATTCCCATGTTGCTTTATCACGACGAATTGCTGGGTCTGCCGATTCAGAAAATGGGTACGGTGCTACTGATTATCGCGGCGATATTGACGTTGTGGTCAATGGTGTATTACCTGCGGATGGCCGCGCCGGAATTGGGCCGCGAGCGCTAAGCTGCGGTCATCGCGTTGACTTTTCGGGGCCGTGGTTTAAAATGCGCGGCTCTTAATGCGGGAATAGCTCAGTTGGTAGAGCGCAACCTTGCCAAGGTTGAGGTCGCGAGTTCGAGCCTCGTTTCCCGCTCCAAATTCCATTAAGGGAAAGCTTGCTTTCCCTTTTTTGTTGGTTGCGCAGCGATGTCGGCTGCATAAGTATAAGGCGCGGTAGCAAAGCGGTTATGCACCGGATTGCAAATCCGTGTAGGTCGGTTCGACTCCGGCCCGCGCCTCCAAAAAAAGTTGTTGCAGGATAAGTTTTGCGGGAGTAGCTCAGTTGGTAGAGCGCAACCTTGCCAAGGTTGAGGTCGCGAGTTCGAGCCTCGTCTCCCGCTCCAGATTTCACCCAAGGGAAGGCGTGAGCCTTCCTTTTTTATTGGGTTTCGAAGTGAATGCATCAAAGCAGAGTGTCGGCGACGAATTAGCGACGTTTCTAGGTGGCGACAACGTAGTCGCGCCCGACTACAAGGGCCGGGGACTTTTCAATTTGGCGGTGAGCCTGGCCCGCGTTTGCGGTGCCGAGGTTGCAATGCAATACGCCGATCTACGATTGCCTACGGCTCGTTCGGCAACCTCGGCTTGGTGTGATGCGCACACCGTTATCTTGTTCCTCATAGACGGACTGGGCGACGAATTTCTCTCAGCCAATCGCGATCGTGCTCCAGCGTTGTGGGCCGATCGTGCCGATGCACTGACCTCTGTATTTCCGTCGACGACTGCCACCGCGATCACGACATTGATGACGGCACAGCCAGGATCCATCCATGGTTTGCTGGGCTGGTTTGTGCGCGATGAAGAAACGGGGCGTATCGTTGCGCCGCTCCCGATGAAGTACCGCACCGGCGAATCGGTGACCGATGAGGCATTGATCGCTCGTATGCTGAATACATCGTCGATGTTCGACAGTGCGCAACGGCAAACATGTCTAGTCACTCTACCCGAGCTTGCAGCGGGTCCATACAGCCGTCATCATGCCGCTGGAGCACGTTTGTATGCCTACAATGGGTTGGAAGATCTACCCGACAGTGTGGCACGCGCGGCCGCCGAGGGTAAGGCACCGAAATTCATCTATGCATACACGCCGTTGCTGGACGGTGCCGCTCATGATAACGGCATAGCATCCGAAGCGGCGCTGCAAACGCTGGCAAGAATCGATTCGGCCTATGCGCGCATGCGAGCACTGGTGCCGGACGCATTGATCGTTGCTTCTGCCGATCATGGATTCATTGATTCACCGGCCGAACGCTATATCGATTTGGGTGCGCATGCCGGCCTCTATGCCATGCTGCGAGGACCACTGACTGGCGAACGACGCGCTGTCTATTGTCACGTGCAGCCAAAGTACCGCGAGGAGTTTGGGTGCCGGGTACAGGAAAAATTCGGCCATGCGCTATGCGCAGTGCCGGCGTCCGCCGCCATGGCTTCTGGCTTGTTCGGTCCAGGAAGTCGGGAGCTTGCCGAGACGCGTAGCGGCGACTGGATCTTGATCGCGCGTGATGACTGGACGCTGTTCGACTCTTTACCAGGCAAAGCAATGCATCCAATGATCGGTGTGCATGGCGGACTATCGCAAGCGGAAATGAAGGTGCCACTGATTGTGCGCGATACTTCTCATCGCCACATTTCTTGATTGAGCGAACTATGCGAGTTCAGTGCAGATCTTCTTTCGCCGGCGGAACTGGCAGTACACTGATACCTTCTTCCAGCAGCGATTCCAAATCCGCAAGCGAGGCTTCTCCCTTGATCGCGCGCTCTTCCGCGTCGCCGCGATGAATGCGGCGCGCTTCTTCCGGAAAATTCTTTCCCACGTCCTCCGATTGCGCAGCGCTTTCCCGCAGTTTGCTTAAAAGCTGGGCAAGCATCTGCGAATGTTCGAGTGTCACGTCCGACGCGGAGGATTCCAACGTCATCGATTCGGAGGTCTTGTCGTGATTGTTCGACGAGCGCTGAACGTGGGGCGCAGATGGCAGCTTGCGTACCTCGCGTGTAGCGCATAGCGGGCAAGTAACCAATCCGTTCGTGTGCTGTCTTTCGAAATCGTCGTGCGAGGCGAACCAGCCTTCGAAACGATGATCCTTGGTGCAAGTCAGATCGAGAACAATCACGATAAGTGCTTTGAATATGGAAAATGCGAAGATAACATGATGTGGCGATGCTCATCCGTCAAAACCCGATAAATTTGGTATCTCGATAGTGCGACCTCGCTTGCTTCTCGCGCCGATGGAAGGGCTGATGGACGACGCCATGCGTCACGTGCTGACCCTCGCCACATCATACGATTGGTGCGTGACCGAATTCGCGCGCGTGTCGGGTACTTTGTTGCCCTCGCGTTTTTTCAGACGCATCGTGCCGGAATTGAACAACGGCTCGCGTACCGCGTCAGGTACGCCGGTGCGCGTGCAATTACTCGGGTCGGATCCGGTTTGCATGGCCGAGAACGCGCATCGGTTGGCCGATTTGAATCCTTGCGGGATCGATCTCAACTTCGGTTGTCCGGCGCCTACCGTCAATCGTCATCGTGGCGGTGCGATATTGTTGGACGAGCCCGAATTGCTGTTTCGCATTGTCTCCACCATCAAGCATGCGCTTGCCGGTCGCTGCACGCTCACCGCCAAGATGCGGCTCGGCGTGTACGACAAGGGCCGTGCGCTCGAAGCGGCGCAGGCATTGGCCGATGGCGGTGCAGAGCTGCTGGTGGTACATGCTCGCACAAAAGAAGAAGCTTATCGCCCGCCTGCTCATT
>DASUGV010000178.1:0-3554 GCA_036273835.1 Rhodocyclaceae bacterium | reverse complement strand
TTCTCCTCCGCCCGTACCAAAGATATGTTCGGCATGGCCGCAGTTGGAGCAGATGTGAATGCTCATGTTCTCGACGATGCCAAGAATCGGAATATTCACTTTCTCGAACATCTTGAGACCTTTGCGAGCGTCCAGCAAGGCAATGTCCTGCGGCGTCGTGACGATCACCGCGCCGGTTACGGGCGCAGTCTGCGCTAATGTCAATTGAATATCGCCAGTGCCGGGTGGCATGTCGATGACGAGATAGTCGAGATCATCCCAATGCGTCTCGGTCAACAACTGCCGCAGCGCTTGCGTGGCCATCGGTCCACGCCACACCATCGGCTGCTCGACGTCGACCAGGAAACCGATGGAGTTGGCCTGCAAACCATGCGCCTGTAACGGAATCATCGTCTTGCCGTCTTCGGACGCGGGTTGCTGTCCTTGCAAACCGAGCATGGCCGGCTGCGATGGACCATAAATATCTGCATCCAGAATGCCGACGCGAGCGCCTTCCTGAACCAGCGCCAAAGCTAGATTGACAGCGGTCGTGCTCTTTCCCACGCCGCCTTTGCCGGATGCCACTGGGATAATGTTCTTTACACCGGGCAGAAGTTTCACGTTGCCCTGCACGGTATGCGCGACTACTTTTGAAGTGACCTGCACATTCGTGGCCGCGACGCCCGACAACGCACGCAAGGCCGCGTCGATTTGGTTGGCGATCGCGGCGTGCTGGCTTCGCGCGGGATAGCCCAGTTCGATCGATACATCTACTGCATCGCCGTTCACCTTGATGGCATTCACGGATTTCGATGCCGCAAAGCTTTTGCCTGTGTTTGGATCGATCAACTCGCCGACGAGGGTCGAGATTTGGGATTCTGAATAGGGCATGAATATGTGTGTCGATGCTGCGTCAGCGAGGCATCGTTGCAATAACCAAGTAATTAGCTCAAGTTTAGCATGCTGGGGCGATGCACAATTCGCGCGGAGGCAGCGCTTGCGTTTGTTAGAATCGCAGCCTTCAGCTTTCGCGCCACGCCTAGAGAAATTCCATGCCTCACCGCAAGATATTTGTTACCAACGCGCTACCTTACGCCAATGGCGATATCCATTTGGGTCATCTGGTGGGTTACATCCAAGCCGACATCTGGGTAAGGTTCCAGCGCATGTGCGGCAACAGTGTGCATTACGTCTGCGCGGATGACACGCATGGCACTCCTGTCATGCTGCGTGCAGAAAAGGAAGGCATCGCGCCGGAAGCGCTGATCGAACGCGTGCGCGAGGAACATTTGCGCGACTTCACGGATTTCGGTGTCGCGTTCGACAACTACTACACGACCCACAGTCCGGAAAACCGCGCATATGCCGAAGAGTTTTACGCGCGCCTGAAAGCGGCCGGCTTTATCGATACGCGCGCTATCGAGCAGTTCTACGATCCGGTTAAACGGATGTTCCTGCCTGACCGTTTTATCAAAGGCGAATGTCCGAAATGCGGTGCCAAAGATCAATATGGCGACAACTGCGAAGTGTGCGGCGCAGCCTACGCGCCAACCGATTTGAAAAATCCGTATTCGGCAGTGTCGGGCGCCGTGCCGGAACTGCGTAAATCAGAGCATTATTTTTTTCGTCTTTCCGACCCAAAGGCCGTAGCGTTTCTGCGAGATTGGACGCAAGGCGCCAACCCGGACGGTTCGCGCCGCATGGTGCCCGAAGCCAGCAACAAGATGAAAGAGTGGATCGGCGATGCGGGCGAAAACAAATTATCCGATTGGGATATTTCGCGTGATGCGCCGTATTTTGGTTTCGAGATTCCCGATGCGCCGGGTAAATATTTTTACGTCTGGCTGGATGCACCGATAGGCTATTTGGCCAGCTTCAAAAATTATGCCGATCGCGTAGGCGGTATCGATGTCATGGAATTCATCGATGCCGCCAAGGCAGTCGAGCAGAATACCGAAATGGTACATTTCATCGGCAAGGACATTCTCTATTTCCACGCCTTGTTCTGGCCCGCCATGCTGCATGTAGCCGGATATCGCACGCCGACGCAATTGTGCATCAACGGCTTCCTGACGGTTGACGGCGCCAAGATGAGCAAGAGCCGCGGCACTTTTATCACGGCACGTAGTTATCTCGACCAAGGATTGAATCCGGAATGGCTGCGTTATTACTACGCGGCAAAACTCAACGCCAACATCGAAGATCTCGATCTATCGCTCGATGACTTTGTAGCCAAAGTCAATTCCGATCTAGTCGGCAAGTTTGTGAATATTGCGAGCCGCTGCGCTGGATTCATTGCCAAGCGTTTCGACGGGCGACTTGGGAAAATGTCTGATGAGGATATTGGATGGCTGCGTTCCGTGAAAGCCGATAACCTTCCAAATAGTGCTTCAGAAGCATGGACAACGCCTCAAAAAGAGTTGGCTTCAACTGCCATCGTTCAGAATCTGAGGCAAGCAGACAGAGACCCCGGCTATGACGAAAATGTTTTAGTCGCCAATAGGGAAACCATCAAAGTGCTTTTTGAGTCTCGCGAATATTCAAAGGCCGTTCGTGCAATTATGCAGATTACAGAGGTTGCCAATACCTACATTAATAAATACGCGCCGTGGACGCTGGCGAAATCAGATGCCGCCGCGGACATTGCACGTTTACATCAAATCTGTACGACGGCATTGAATATGTTCAAGGTGATTGCAACTTACCTTGCTCCGATTTTGCCAACAACTGCAGAAAGCGCTGCTGCGTTTCTGAATGTCCCCCCCTTTATGTGGACATCTCTTGATGAAGACATTGGCGAAGGACATGCCATTGGCACATACCAGCATTTGATGACACGCATCGAACGCAAGCAGATCGACGCGCTGTTGGAGGCGAACAAGAGTTCGCTGAGCGATAAGCTTGATGACGCTTCGACTGCAGGAAGCAAAAAAATGGATAAGAACATTGTCATTGCGCCGGAAATCACGATAGACGATTTTGGCAAGATCGATCTGCGCATCGCCAGAATCGTCGTAGCCGAGCATGTCGAAGGCGCAGCCAAACTCATCAAGCTGCAACTCGATATTGGCGAGATCGTGGACGGGCAGCCGCGCCTGCGCCAGGTATTTGCAGGGATCAAGAGTGCCTACGATCCAGCCAAGCTTGTTGGGCGACTGACCGTGATGGTCGCCAACCTTGCGCCGCGCAAGATGAAATTCGGTGTGAGCGAAGGAATGGTTCTGGCTGCCTCGGACGAAGGTGGCGAAGTGCCGGGATTGTTCATTCTGTCGCCCGACTCCGGTGCTGTGCCAGGAATGCGGGTTAAATGAGCGATATGATAAATGCATCTTACCCATGCAGAAATGATGTATGACTGAGGATGTATGACCGAGCAGGCAATCGTGACACGTCATCTATGTATTCGCGGCACGGTACAAGGTGTGGGCTTTCGCTGGAACATGCTGCAGGCGGCGCAGGATCTGGCGCTGGCGGGCTGGGTCAGAAATCGCAGCGACGGATCGGTCGAGGCTGTCGTGCATGGGCCGCAAGATGCGGTCGCCGCAATGATTCATTGGGCAAGCAATGGTCCGGCA